>NZ_JBHWHH010000030.1:0-53815 GCF_042732555.1 Nocardia sp. NPDC059764 | reverse complement strand
ATGCGAGAGCGTTGCCGACTGCTCGGCGGCGACCTCGAGGCGCAACCGCATCCGGATGGCGGATTCGAGGTCGCGGCCCGGCTGCCCCTCGCCCCGGCGGGGTCGCCGCGATGACGGCCCAACCCATCAAGGTGTTGCTCGCCGACGACGAGATCCTGGTCCGGTCGGGCTTCAAGGTCCTGCTCGACTTGGAGGAGGACATCACCGTCGTGGCCGAGGCCGCCACCGGCGCGGAAGCCGTCGAACGCGCCCGCGCCACCCGCCCGGACGTCGTCCTGATGGACATCCGCATGCCGAAACTCGATGGCATCGAAGCGACTTCCCACCTCGCCCGTATCCCCGGCCTCGAACGCACCCGCGTCCTCGTGCTCACCACCTACGACACCGACCAGAACGTCTTCGACGCCCTCCAGGCCGGGGCCAGCGGCTTCCTGCTCAAGGACGCGGGCCCGGCCGAACTCCTGCACGCCATCCGGGTCATCGCCGCCGGCGACGCCCTCCTCGCGCCCCGCATCACCCGCCGCCTCATCGGCCGCTTCGCCGCGCACCAGGCGGCTGTGCGGATCGCCGAGGAAACGCTGTCGGTGCTGACCGACCGCGAGCGGGAAATCGTCGCACTGGTGGGCGAGGGCCTGAGCAATACCGAGATCGGCACCAGGCTGGGGCTCAGCCCCGCCACCGCCCGCACCCATGTCGGCAACGCCATGCGCAAGCTGGGGGCGCGCGATCGCGCACAACTCGTCGTCATCGCCTACCGCACCGGACTGGTCACGCCCTGACCCGCGGCCGCCGACCGTGCGGGACACCTGCGGTCGGCGGAAACGGTTTGAGTGGCTGGGCCTTCCGGCCGGAAGGCATCGCGGTGGGTGATGATGGTGGAATGAGCCCCGGTTCGCAGGAGAGCTTTCCGACCGACCTGGATGCCCGTCTTCTCGCGACGGCCATCGCCATTGCCGGGCGGGCGCGGGAACGGGGGAATCACCCATTCGGGGCGTTGCTCACCGGGCCCGATGGGGCGGTGTTGCTGGAGGCCGAGAACACGGTGGTGACCGGACGGGACGCGACCGGGCACGCGGAGACGAATCTGGTGCGGGCGGCCAGTGCGGCTTATGATGCCGAGTTTCTGCGTGGCTGTACGGTTTACACCAGTTGTGAGCCCTGCGTCATGTGTGCCGGGGCGATCTATTGGGCGAATATCGGGCGGGTGGTTTATGCACTCGGGGAAGACCAGCTTCTGGGGCTGACCGGGGCGAATCGGGAGAACCCGACGATGGCGCTGCCGTGCCGGGCGGTATTCGCGGCGGGGCAGCGGGGGATCGCCGTGGTGGGGCCGGTCGAGCTCGCGGAGGCGCGGGCGGTGCACGGCGGGTTCTGGCGCGGAACGACGGCGTAGTAATACCTTCCAGCGCATAGGTATTCGACGTTTCCGGAGGTCGCGGCGGGGTCGCCGGATGGTAGCGGACGGTCGGCTCGGAATCGGCTGAATGACACCTGTGAAAATAGCGGCGCGACGCGCGGAAAAGCGCTCGAAATTTACATGCCGCCTGCGGCGCGGTGCGCTGGTGTTCCGCTATCGTTCATCCCACTATCCGATGCTGCTACTGGCGCGCCAGGGCTGGTTCGTCGATTCCGGAGTGGGTGGCCGGGGCGGCCAATGCCTGACGCGACCCCCGACCGTCTCCGAAAGATCGAGGGAACGTGCCCGTACCCGTTACTCTGACCGGCCGTCTGGTACGGCTGGAACCCCTTGCGCCGCAGCATGCGTCGGGTCTCGCGGAGGCCGCGGCGGGGAATCGCGACGATTATGCGTTCACTCCTGTCCCGCACGGTATGGACGAGGCGCTGGAATACATCGCCCAGGCACTGGCCGGGCATGCCGCGGGCACCTCGCTGGCCTTCGCCATCGTGGCCATGGCCGGCGGCCGGGTGCTGGGCTCGACCCGGTTCACCCGCTTCGACTATTGGCAGGGGCCGGTGGTGTGGCCGCTGGTCCACGGTGCGCCCAGTGACAATCCGCTGCTGGCGGTGCCCGACGCCGCCGAGATCGGGAACACCTGGCTGTCCCGGGAGGCCCGCGGCTCGGGCATCAACCTGGAGTCCAAACTGCTGTTACTCCAACACGCCTTCGAGGTATGGCGGGTGCGGCGCATCGCCATGCGCGCCGACGTCCGGAACCTGCGCTCCCGCATGGCGATCGAGCGGCTCGGCGCCACCAGCGACGGGGTCCGGCGGGCGCATTCGCGCGGGCTGGACGGCGAGGTGCGCAGCACCGCGTTCTATTCGATCCTGGAGGACGAGTGGCCCAATGTCCGGGCCATCATCGAGGGCGAATTGGCGGCGCTGCCCGCACCTGGGACGCGCAGTCGTCTGGTCGGCGCGTAGGCCGGGGGAGCGCCCGCGAACCCGTTCGGACCGGCCGGAAGACCGGTCGGTCCGATCCATGGCCGACGACTATAATTCCCGGTGTTGCACCGGTCGGGCGTCGAGGAGAGATCTGTCCGAGTCTGGTCACTCGACGAGCCGGCACCACCTCGGATGACCATGCCAGCAACCCTTCTCCCGAAGGAGCGGCGCATGCCCGACCCCATGCGCACGAAAGTCTGCCTCTCCGACAGCGTGTCCGGATCCCCGGTCCTGAGCCTGTTCCTCGTTCCCGAACCCCGCGTGCCCGGAGCCGGAGTCCTGCACCTGGTCGAGCAGACGCCGCTCGCCGCCGGGCCTCGCTGGTCGCCCGCCCCCATCCCGAGCCTCAACCCCCACCTCGTCGAGTGGTTGCACGCGCACGGCGCACCCAGCATCCGAACCCGATTCCTGGCCTTCACCGCCGGACAGCACGATCCGCACCGGATGCACGTGGTGCTGCACGATCACTTCATCGCTGATCCGGAGCCCCCCATGGGGCTGGACGCGGACGATCCCGACGAACTGGCCCGGCTCGAACTGCTCCCCGAACACTGGCTCGGCCCGCGCCGCATCGACGACTTCCACAACTACGCCGTCCGGTCCGCCATGCTCGCCGTCTACCGGCATTTCGGCGTCGACCGGCGCATCCCGCTCATGTACCACGGATACGCCGAACCCGAGGACGGCTGGTTCGAGATCCCGGCCGCCGAGGCCTAGTCGAACGGGACGACGGTCAGCAGCCACCACGGCCGCTGCGGCGACCGGAACTCGAAGGTCTGCACGTACATCCGCCGCTCCTTACGGGTCAGCGGATCGTTCATCAGCACCGTGCGCTCGTAGGGCGCGGCCGGAACGACTCCGCTGTCCCACAGGCGATCCCAGTCGGGGGAGCGGCGGGCCAGATTGACGATCTCCTCCACCCGATCCGGGTGCAGCTCGGGGGCGGCGGCACGGAACGCCGACACCATCACCTGCGCCTCGGCCTCCCAGTCGCCCAGCCGATAGCGGGCCATGGGTTCGAGCAGGATCGCGGTCATCAGATTCGCGCCCGGGCCAGTGCCGGGGAACAATTTCTTGAACGCGTCGTTGGCCGCGACCACGTCGTAGCCGCCGTCGTGCAGGCAGGCCGGATGCGGGAGGCTGTGTAGCACCGCGAGATCGGCGTCGGGCGGCGGGGAGGGGTCGAACACCTTAGGCAGTGTGCGGGATAGCTCTTCGGAATGACTTCGTATCGAGTTAAGCCGGGTCACAAGACTGGGTACTGTCGCAGAATTTCTGCCATATTGAGAGGATCCTGTTTGGTTTTATTCGAAGTGGGTACGGGGGTCGGACACCGGCTATGGCGCTGATACGGATCGGGGTGCTGGGCCCGCTGCACATCAGCATCGATGGCCAGCGCGTGCCCCCGGGCGCGCCCATGCAGTGCGCGGTCCTGGGCCGGCTGGTCGCCGCCGGCGGCCGCGTGGTGCCCACCGAACGGCTCATCGACGACCTCTGGCACGGCGACCCGCCCGCCAAAGCCGTTGCCGCGCTCCAGGTGTACATCCACAACCTGCGCCGCGTCTTCGAACCCGATCGGCCGCGCCGCGCCCACTCGCGCGTCATCGTCTCCGAATCCCACGGTTACGCGCTCAACCTGGAACCCAACCAGGTCGACTCCTGGCTCTTCGAACAACTGCTGCACGGCCACGAGGCCGCCATGCGCGATCCCGCCGGGCGACCCGAACCCCTCGAACAGGTGCGGGTGCTCGACTCCGCGCTCGCCTGCTGGCACGGCGGCGCCTTCGAATCGTTCCCAGGCATGACCTGGGCGACCCAGGAGACCGCGCGGCTGCAGGCGCTCAAGATGACCGCGGCCGAACTGCGCGCCCAGGCGGCGCTCGAGATGAACCGGCCCGCCGAGGTAGTGCTGGCGCTGCGGCCCATTCTCGAGGAGCATCCCGGCCGCGAGGAGACCGCCCGGCTGCTGGCCCTCGCCCAGTACCGACTGGGACAGTCGCTGGACGCGCTCGCCACCGTGCGCCGCAGCCGCGAATTCCTCACCCTCGAATACGGGGTCGACCCCGGACCCGCGCTGCGCGACCTGGAAACCGCCATCCTCACCCACTCGGTGGACGCCGAGACCACACCACCCGCCGTGGTGGTCCGGCCCGCCGACCCCGAACCGCCGGCAGCCCCGGAACCCCTGCCGGACAGCGGATATGCCACCCAGCGCGACGCCGTGCTGGCCGCCGCCGAAGCCGCCGCCGAAGGGCACGTGCGACTGGTCTGGCTGTCCGGCGAGGCCGGGGCCGGGAAGACCACCCTCGCCACCGCCATCACCACGCACCTGAGCGAACGCGGCTGGACCACCGTCTTCGGCCGCTGCCCCGAGGTCGACTCCGCGCCGCCCGCCTGGTCTTGGGCCGAGGTGCTCACCGGACTCGACGCCGCCGACCCCGAAACCTTCACCGCCGCCGATGCTTTCACCCTGGCCCGCCGCGTGGTCCGGTCCTGCCGGGAACGATCCGCCGGGGCACCCGTCGCCATCGTGCTCGAGGACGTGCACGGCGCGGACACCGCCACCCTGCAGGTATTGCGGCAGGTGGTGAACTGGTTGCGCGACAGCTCGATCCTCATCATCGCCACCCTGCGCGGCACCGAGGCCGGACCCGGCGTCCGCGACACCGCCGCCGCTCTGGCCCTGTTCACCGCCGACCGCATCGAACTCGATGGGCTCGACATGGCCGGGACCCGCCGCGCCGCGGCCGCCGCCGGACTCACCGCCCTCGACGACCGCACCGTCGAACTGCTGCGCCGCCGCACCGGCGGCAACCCGTTGTTCGTCCGCGAACTCGCCAAACTCGTTGCCACCCAGGGTCTTACCGACGCGCTGCCGGACAGCGTGCGCGACCTGCTCGGGCGCCGGATCGCCCAGCTGCCGCCGGACGTGGTGGACCTGCTGCGGCACCTGTCGGTCTGGGGCGACAGCGATATCGCCACCCTCGCGGGCTCCACCCGGCAGTCCCACGACACCGTCATCGACCTCGTCACCGCCGGCGAAACGGCGCGGCTGCTGCGCACCGACCGGGCCGGGCGCGTCACCTTCGACCACGCGCTCGTCCGCGAAACCGTCTATTACGACCTGCCCGCGCTCCGCCGCACCCGAATGCACCGGGCCGCTTTCGAATACCTGCGCGACGACCCCGACGCCGAGACCCGGAACCCGTTGAGCTCGGAGCGTGCCGCCGATGCCGGAAGGTCGTCGACCCGTCCCCCGACCGACGGCGCGGGCTTCCCCCTCGAGGCGGACCGGGCGCTGTCCGCACTGCGCGGCGCCGACGAAGTGGTCGCCGCTCTCCTCGGAATGCCGCGGTACGCCAACGGATCTCGAATCGATCGCACACTGTCGGCCCTGCGCGGCGCGGACGAGGTCGCCGCGGCCACCCCGAACGCCCCAGCCCCGCCCGCACCGAGACTCGATCCGTCGGCACTCTCGGCCGCGTCGCTGCGGATGGCGGGATTGTTCCAGGCCGGAATCAGGCACGCCGCCGGCGATGCCGGCGCGTCCTTCGCGCACGGAACCGTCGCCCCGGCGAATGGATCGCCCGGCACCACGAGCGGAACACCCAGCGCGGCGAACAGGTCGGCCATGGCAGCTCTGAGTACGTCGGCGGTGGGCGGGTTCGCGGCCGAGTTCCCCTTTGCCGGAGCGCATTCCGACGCCGAGGAGCCTCGGGTTCCGCGTGGGCGGGATATCGATGAGTTGGCGCATCACGCGGCGCTCGGGGCCGATGGCGAGACCGCGACGGTGGCATTGCCTTATGTGCGGGCGGCGGCGCGGCGGTGTGTGGAGCGGCGGATGCGGGCCGATGCCGTGCGGCGGTGGCGGTCGGTGCTGGCGTTGCACGATCTGGCGGGGCACACCGGGGAGGGTGCGGCGCAGCGGGATCGGCTGGCGGTGCTGGAGGCACGGTGCGAGCTGGTGGTGGCGCTGGCCTACGACGGGCAGCACATCGCGGCGCGGGCGGCGCGGGCGCAGGCGCTGGATCTGGCCCAATCGGTTGGTGGGACAGCGGTTCTCGCGCACGCGGTCACCTGCTGGCCGACGCCGCTGATCTGGTCGGTGCACGACTGGCACACGCCGGATCCGGGGTTGCGGGGGCCGTTGCGGGCCGCGTCGGCCGATCCGGTGCAGCCGGTGCGGACGCGAATCATGTTGCAGGTCACCGCTGTTTTCGATCGCGCGGTCGAGGATCCGGCCGCCGCCTGTGTGCTGGCGGCCACCGCGATGGCACTGGCCGAACCGCTCGGCGACCCGGATCTGCTGTGCACGGTGCTCAACGCGCAGGCATTCGCGGCCTTCGCGGTGGGCGGCTTCCTGCGCGCCCACGACCTGCGGCGCTACGCCACCCACCTGCTGCGCATCTCCACCGAGGCCGAACTCACCGAATTCCGTGCGCTCGCCCACTATCTGCTGTTCCGCGCCACCCTCGCCGACGCCGATCTGGTGGCCGCCGCCGAACACGCCGCCCAGGCGGGGGCCTACGCCACCGACGGACAGCTGCGGCACCTGCTCGACGCCATCGCGCCCTTCGGCATGGTGCTGGAGTTGTTGCGCGGCAACACCGATGAGGTGCTGCGCCTGCTCGCCGAGGGCAGCGCGGGCATCGACGACCTGGTGGCGCACTCGCTGGAGGGGGCCGCCGAACCGACCCGCGACACCAACGCGCTGCACGTCGGCATCGCCGTATCCATCGGCTGGCTGCGCGGCGACATGTCGGAGTACCTGAACGACCTGCGCGAACGCACCGCGCTCAAACCCGAACTGTTCGTCCACGGCTACGCGCTGGCGCTGGCGCACGCGGGCCGCCCCGAGGAGGCCCGCCGCACCCTCGCCGCCGCGCCGCCCCTCGCGCCGCAGTTCTGGTCCACCTTCACCGCGGTGAAGGCCCGCCTGGCCATCGCCCTCGACGAACCGGCCGACGCGCGTGACATCTACACGCAGCTGCTGCCCTACGCGGGCACCGTCTGCGGATTGGAATCGGGAGCCTCGGCCATGGGGCCCATGGACTTCGTGCTCGCCGAACTGGCCGCCTACCTCGGCGACCACACGCGTGCCGCCGGACACCGGTCCGCCGGGACGAAACTCCAGACCCGGTTGCGCACCCAGCTGGGCGAACTCGCGCCCGCGGGCCTGGGCCTGATGCGGGCCGGGCGGCTCGGCGCGATCGGTCACGGCCGCCTCGAACCGGCCGCCGAATCGGCCGCACGGGTGGGTGAGGGAACTTCCCACCGGTGTGAGACGTCCTAACCGTCGAGGCCGATCACCGGCCGAAGGGGGAGGGTGACATGACGAAGTGGGTGCGCGGCCGCCGGATGCTGGTGGCCGTCCTGGTGCTGGCGGTGGTCAGCGGTCTCGCGGCCGGGGGAGTGGCCGGGGTGCGCTGGTGGCAGCACGGATACCCCGGGACGAATCCGTTCACTGGTCCGCGCAACCTGACCGGCGGCCTGGTGCACGATTTTCCGGCCATCGATTCCACCGGCCTGACCGCCGCGCAGAACCGCGTCGTGGATGTGCTGCGGCAACAATTCGAGGAACAGAGCGGACGCGATAAATACTCGGAGGGTATTGCCGAACCGTGGTGCGCCGACTTCGTGAGCTGGGTGATGCGTGCCGCCGGGCAACCGTTGCACAATCCGAATTCCGGATCCTGGCGCATACCGGGCGTATACACGTTGGAGGAGTACTACCGGGGTCAGCGCCGTTTCGAGGACGCGAACGCAGGTTTTCTACCGCGTGTCGGAGACGTTGTCCTGTACTCCGATTCCAGTGCGTTCCATCAGCACACGAATATTGTGATCGCGGTGGATTCGGATACGATCACCACGGTGGGTGGCAATGAAGCCGGAGAATCCGGTGGCGTCGCCATCCATGAATTCCGCCCATCCGGCACAACGGGGCTGGTCGGTTTCGGGCGATTGGGAACACGCTGATTCCACATTCTGGAAACACGCGGGGCGGGGTGTACAACCGAGCGCATCTTCCGCCTACGATGGTTTCGGCGGCGCCCGGCAGCGTCGCCGATTGATCCCTGTCCTGCTGCCCCCTCATCGGCAGGACAGGGGTCCCCGCCCGACGAAAGAGCTGGATAACGTTGCCCGACGCACCGACCTGGATCGATTACGCCGAATTCGGCGAACGTTTCGTGGCGGCGGCGGTGACGGAATCCCGGATCGAATCCGCGGTCTCCAGTGTGGCCGGTCGGGGCATCACCATCGGGCCCTTCGGAATCGGGCCCGCCGGACTGGCCCGCTTCGTGGCCAAGGGCAGCATCGGCAAGCCCACCATCATCCGGCGCGCCCCCCACGTGCACTTCGACGTCATGCTCCCGGTCACGCTGCGGGTCGACGTCACCCTCGGCGGGCAGCGGCTGCGGCTGGAGGCGGTCGTGGAGATCGACCTCACCATGCACGCGCGCACCGCCGCCCCGCTGCTCATCGTCATCGACATCCCCCCGGTCACCGGCCGCGACGTGAGCTTCGTCATGCGCGCGCAGGCCATCGGCACCGCCTGGGAAGTCCTGCTCAACCCGATCGCGCAGCTGGTGCAGCGCGAGGTCGCCAACCGGATCAACGCGATCCTGGCCGACCCGGACTCCCAGCGCGGTCGCACCTTCGACGTGCAGGCCATCCTGGACGGCACCCGCTCGCCCTACAAGGGCCGCCCCACCCACGAGTGGATCGGCTACGACGAGTTCGGGCACCGGTTCTTCGACCTGATCGTCACCGCGGACCGGGTCCGGCAGGTGGTGGAGTCGATGGCCGGCAAACCCATCGAGGTCGGGCCCTTGCGCACCGGCCCCGGCAACAAGGCCGAGGTCTGGGTGCAGGGCAGCGTGCGACTGCCCAAGGTGGCCGCCGCCGCACCGGTCACCCCGACGGCCCCGCCCGCACCGCGGATCGCCGAATTGCCCAGGGCCGCCGCCGAATCCGCCGCGGCCACGCAGGCCGCCGAAGCCACTGCCGCCGAAGTCCACGATCGCGCGCTGGTGCGCTTCGACCTGACCATTCCCGTGAGCCTGGACATCAGCGTGGACGTGCTGAAGACCAACCGCTACCGGGCCGAGGTGAACGTGCCCGTGGCCCTCACCGCGCGCGCCGCCGAACCGTTGCTGATCGTCATCGACGCCGCCCCGCCCCGGGCCCGCGACATCGATCTGGAGATGATCGCCGAGGGCTGGCGGGCCGCCGCCCTGGGCAAGCTCGCGGGTATGCGCAAGCAGATCGCCGCGCAGGTGGCGACGGTCGTGCGGAGCGAGGTCGCGGATGTCTCGCGCCGGACCATCGACGTGGGCGCGCAGCTGAACAAGACTCGCGTCTGACGGTCTCGGCAACCGCGAAGATTCATAGCTATTTATTCGCTGTCGGCCGGTCGTTGCCTGATTTTCCATCGATGTGACATATGGTGCCGATGTGCTCGATGAGTCTGGCGATTCCAATGTGAATATGGTGAAATGAGGGCACGTTCAGGGGCTCCCGGCGCACGGATGATCTTGTTGTCATCGGGGAAGGTGCGCCGGGCACGCCGCAGGTGGACCGAATAGGTCCAGAGCCAGACTCCTCCAGCACTCGATCGGAATGTTCGACCAGTGCGCGAAGGAGCCGTGATGAGTTCTGCCCCTGTCAACCGACGGAATTTCCTCTCCGGGACAACGGCCCTGGCCGCCGGGATCACCGCCGGAATGGCCCTCCCACCCGCCACCGCCGCCGCCAAGGAATCCCTCGGCACCCTGCTCGACTACGCGGGCGGCGTCCCCACGGCCCAATCCATCAGCGACGACGGCCATCTGGGCGTCATCCGTTATGTCTCCGACCGGCGGCCCGGCGCGGAATGGATGGAAGGCAAACCGCTGCTCGCCCGCGAGGTCGACGCGCTGCGCGCCGTGGGCCTGTCGGTGGTGTCCTGCTACCAGTTCGGCAAGGGCCCGACCGCCGACTGGCGCGGCGGCTACCCGGCCGGATTGAAGCACGCCGCACGGGGACTGGTGCTGCACAAGGCCGCGGGCGGCCCGGACAGCGCGCCCATCTACGCCTCCATCGACGACAACCCCAGCGACGAGGAGTTCGAGTCGATGATCGAGCCCTACCTGCGCGGGTGGGAAACCGTTATCGGGCGCGGGCGGACCGGCGTCTACGCCAACTCGCCGACCATCGACAACATCCGCGACGTCGGACTGGGTTCGTTCTTCTGGCAGCACAATTGGGGCACCCCGAAGGGCTACGTCCACCCCGCCGCCACCCTGCACCAGTTCGAGATCGACAAGCGCGAGGTGGGCGGCATCTCGGTGGACGTCAACTCGGTACTGGCTCCCCAGTTCGGCCAGTGGTGGTAATCGCCGACTCGCGGCGCTCTCGTGTCCCGCTACCTGCGGTAGCGGGACACGAATGTGAACAGGCCCGAGGTCAGGTCTGGCAGTGGCAGGTGGGGTCCTGCGCCAGATCGGGCTCCTCCGCGACTACCCGGAGCATCAGGTGGGGATCGTTGCGTTCCTCGTCGGCGCCGTTGGCGAAGGTCTGCCCATTGCCGTTCCAGGAGAACAGCGAGAAGCGGGACAGGCCGGAGAAGGCCGATCCCAGGCTGCCGAAGGAAGCCGAGGAGATGAGAGAGCCGAACGAGCCCACCGACCCGATCGACAGCACCGAGCCCACGCTGCCGATGGACAGGATCGAATAGGCCGAGCCGATCGACAGGATCGATCCCTCCGAGCGAATCGAGAGGATCGATCGGCGCGAATGCAGTCCCCGTAGCGGGTTGGAAACAGCGGCCATACTTAGCGGTCTACCACAGGAATCCGCTCCTGCAAACGATTTCGCCCCCGCCGCTCCCGGGCTTTCGCTCGGGAGGGACGGGGGCGAATTCTCGGCGCGCGCCGAGACTAGACCGTGAAGAAGCCGATGGTCGGCAGGAAGGAGCAGGTGATCGGCTGCGCCTCCGGGTCGGACTGGGTGGTCAGCGAACCCGAGACGATGGCGACCACGCGACCGGTGCCGGTGTTGGCGATGGCCGACAGGGTGGCCGGGCCGTCCGGGTTGATCTTGGCGTCGTCGGTCAGGTTCATGGTGCCGGAGGCGCGGGTGTCCAGGTTCAGCCACTGCACCGTCATCGGGGTGGGCTGCGGGTCGGTGGGCCGCTTGGTGCCCAGCGCGGTGAACACGAAACCGGCCTGGCCCTGCGCGGGTCCCGGCGGGGGCAGCTGCGCGGGACCGGCGACGGCCAGCGCGGTGCCCACCGAGTCGGCGGACGAGGAGATGCAGCCCTTGCCGATGGTCGGCCACAGGAACTGCGAGATGACCGGGCCGTCCTCCGGAATGTCCGGGCCGCCACCGCCACTGCCGTCGAGGAACTTGATGACCGCGAGCAGCGTGGTCTTCACCTGCGGCGGCAGGTTGCTGTTCTCCAACAGCTGCTTGGCCTGGGCGAGGATGGTGTTCTTGGGGCCGGCATCGGCGATATCGGCGGGCCCGGCGGCCGCGCCCACGATGGCGGGGATCAGCGAGGCCAGGGCGTCGACCGGAACCCCTTCGGGGATCATCGGAATCGACACCGCGCTCAGGGGCGCGGGCGCGGGCTTCGCCTCTGCCGCAGTCGGCACGGCGACGGTGGCGCAGGCCGCCAGGGCCAGCGCGGAGACTGTGAACCGCGTTCCTCGGGTGCGAAGCACTGGTGTAGCCGTCCTTACCTCGGGTACAACTAGCGGCGATGGAGCCCCATCGCTCCGCGCCACTCTAGGGACCGGGCTGCCGTGTTGTACAGCCAGCGTGTGATCTTGGCGAACTTGATCAGCTGACGCTATCGAACGAGCGACCAGAATACGTGTTACTGATGGGGCCGGTGATGCAAATGTTACGCAGAGTGTCCGATGCGCGGCGCAATTCGGGGTACGACTAGGCTGGCCGCGGCCGTAGACCGCCTGAGCTGAAAGACGTGCCGCGTGAAACGACACTTCCACATGGCCGCCGCGGCACTGGGTATTTCGGTGCTGGCCCGTCTGCTGTGGGTGCTCCTGTTGCCCAATGGCATGAACTTCGTGGACCTTCATGTCTACGTCGACGGCTCGGCGAATCTGGGCAGCGGGCATCTGTACGAGTACACCGATGCCAGTAAGACGCCCGACTTTCCGCTGCCTTTCACCTATCCGCCGTTCGCGGCGCTGATGTTCTACCCCCTGCATTTCCTGCCCTTCGGCGTGGTCGCCATCGGGTGGCTGCTGGCCACGGTGGCGGCGCTGTTCGGCGTGGTGTGGTTCGCGCTGGAGATGATCCTGGGCTCCGAGGCCATGCGCGAACAGCGTTGGCGCACAGCCGCTGTCGCGTGGACGGCGGTCGGGATGTGGCTCGAGCCGGTGCGCACGACCTTCGACTACGGCCAGGTCAATGTGTTCCTGGTGCTGCTGGCCATGCTCGCGGTGCGCAGCTCGCGCTGGTGGGTGTCGGGAACGCTGGTCGGCGTGGCGGCGGGCATCAAGCTGACCCCCGCGGTCACCGGGCTGTACTTCGCGGCCCGCAAGCGCTGGTTCACCGCGCTGTGGTCGGCGGTGGTCTTCTTCGGCACCATCGGCCTGACCTACCTGCTGACGCCGGGGGAGACCAACAAGTACTTCCGGGAGCTGCTCGGCGACGCCAAGCGGATCGGCCCGGTGGGTTCGTCGACCAATCAGTCGCTGCGCGGTGCGCTCAGCCGTCTGCTCGGCCATGATGTGGTGTCGGGCCCGGTGTGGATCGCCGCGGCGCTGGTGACCGCGGTCCTGGCGTTCTTCGCTTGGCGCGCACTGTGTTCCGACGATCGACTGGGCACGCTGATCATCGTGCAGCTGTTCGGGCTGATGGTGTCGCCGATCTCGTGGTCGCACCACTGGATCTGGCTGGTGCCGGTGATCCTGTGGCTGATCTACGGTCCGCTGCGCGACGCCCCCGGGGCGCGGGTGCTCGCGGGGTACTGGCTCGCGGTGACCTTGATCGGCGTGCCGTGGGTGCTCGGGTTCTTCCAGGATTCGATCTGGACCATCTCGCGGCCGGGCATCCTGTCCTGGCTCGGCGCGGTGGATGTGATCGGCGTGTTGGCGCTGTTCGCCTGGATCATCTGGGCAGGTCGCCTCGAGAGTCGTAGCCGGACAGACGCTGAAGTGAAAGTCGCGGTGTGAAATTCGCAATAGGCGGATCCCGGTGCCCACGTTTCTTGGGTGCGCGAGATATTCATTACTACGGCTACGCTTATCCGCGCGCCGTCAGGCGAGATCGCCAGCCGTGAACTTCGGTCGGTGACCAATCCGACCCGAAAGTCCGTCTGTGAATCGACGTTTCCAGCTGGCTGCCGTCGCCCTCGGCATCTCGGTGCTGGCTCGTGTGGCCTGGGCGCTGTTCTGGCCCAGCAACCTGATCCTCGTGGACCTGCACGTCTATGTCGAAGGCGCCGCGAATCTCTTCGGTGGGAACCTCTACGAATGGACCGATTCCAGTCGGTCACCACAATTTCCGCTGCCGTTCACGTATCCGCCGTTCGCGGCGCTGCTGTTGTATCCGCTGCATTTCCTGCCCTTCGACGTGGTCGCCGTGGGCTGGTTGCTGGCCACCGTCGGGGCGCTGTTCGGCATCATCTGGATCGCCCTGGAGATGATCCTCGGCCCGGAGGCCATGCAGGAACAGCGTTGGCGCACATCCGCGGTGGCGTGGACCGCGGGCGGCATGTGGCTGGAACCGGTGCGGTCCACCCTCGACTACGGCCAGGTCAACGTGTTCCTGGTGTTCATGGCGATGGCCGCGGCGCGCAGCACCCGGTGGTGGCTGGCGGGCGCGTGGGTCGGCCTGGGCGCGGGCATCAAGCTGACCCCGGCGGTGACCGGGCTGTACTTCGTGGCCCGCAAGCAGTGGCTCGCGATCGCCGCCTCGGTGGGCGCGTTCGTCGGGACCATCGGGCTGACCTACCTGCTCACACCCAACGAGACCAAGAAGTACTTCGGTGAGCTGGTCGGCGACCCGCACCGCATCGGGCCGGTCGGTTCGGTGGTCAACCAGTCGCTGCGCGGCGCGCTCAGCCGCCTGGCCGGGCACGACATCGGCGGCGGGCTGCTGTGGAAGACGGCGGTGCTGGCCACGGCCGTATTGGCCTTCTTCGCTTGGCGCGCGCTGCGTTCCGACGATCGGCTGGGCACACTGCTGATCGTGCAGCTGTTCGGCATGATGGCCGCGCCGATCTCCTGGTCGCACCACTGGATCTGCCTGGTCCCGCTGGTGCTGTGGCTGCGCTTCGGCCCGCTGCGCGACGCGCCGGGTGCGGGCCTGATGCGCGCGTTCTGGCTGTTCAACACGATCGTCGGCATCCCGTGGCTGCTGGGCACGGTGCAGACGAACATGTGGGAGATCTCCCGGCCCTGGTACCTGGCCTGGGCGGGTACGGCCAATGCGGCCGGGGTGCTGGTGTTGTTCGGCTGGATGATCGCGGTGAAGCGGCTCAGCCCTGCTCCCGCAGTCGATCGATCTCCCGTGCGAGAGCCATATCCAGTGGCGTGAGTCCGCCGGCGGAGTGGGTCGAGAGCGTGAAAGTGACCCGCCGCCAGCGGATGTCGATGTCGGGATGGTGGTCGGCGGCTTCGGCCGCGGCCGCCACCCGGCGGACCAGCTCGATTCCGGCCAGGAACGAGTCGGCCTGCACGGTGCGGCTGATGCTGTCGCCCGTTCGGGTCCATTCGGGCAGGTCGGTCAGTGCCTTGGCGATCTCGTCGTCGGAGAGCAACACAGGACTCATAAGTCCTGGTCTACTCCGATTTCAGGCAGCCCGTGCGGCTTTGAGGCACTTCTTGAGTTCCTTGCCGCAGCAGCCGGCGGCCTCTGCCTTCTTCATCTTCATGATGACCACAGGGCATTTCATGCACCGCGTTTTCTTGCGGCAGCATTTCTTCTTGGGCTCGAGACGCGATACGTCCTTCGCCTTGACCTTGCCCATGTTGGTTAGCTTAACCTAACCTCTGGCCGTTGAACAGGTGATCCAGGTCGCCCGGTAATGTGTAGCTCGCCGCATGCCCGGTGGAGTTCGCCATGTCTCGTCGTAGGCAGCCCCACGCATGAGAACCCATCCGGGTCGGCTACAGACTTTTCACCAGGAGGAATCAAACGTGTCGTCTGTCGAGTTCCGCAACGTCGCCATCGTGGCGCACGTCGACCACGGCAAGACAACACTGGTCGACGCCATGCTCCGGCAATCCGGTGCGTTCGCCGAACGCGCCGAACTCGTCGACCGGGTGATGGACTCCGGTGACCTCGAGCGCGAGAAGGGCATCACCATTCTCGCGAAGAACACCGCTGTTCACCGGCATAATGCCGACGGATCGGTCACCGTCATCAATGTCATCGACACCCCCGGCCACGCCGACTTCGGTGGTGAGGTCGAGCGCGGCCTGTCCATGGTGGACGGCGTCGTGCTGCTCGTCGACGCGTCCGAGGGTCCGCTGCCGCAGACCCGTTTCGTGCTGCGCAAGGCCCTCGCCGCCTCGCTGCCCGTGATCCTGGTGGTCAACAAGACCGACCGCCCGGACGCCCGCATCGAAGAGGTCGTCGAGGAATCCCACGACCTGCTGCTGGACCTGGCCTCCGACCTCGATGACGAGGCCTCGGAAGCCGCCGAGCTGGCCCTCGACCTGCCGGTGCTCTACGCCTCCGGCCGCGCGGGCGTCGCCTCCACCAGCCGCCCCGAGAACGGCCAGGTGCCGGACGCGGAGAACCTCGACGAGCTGTTCGAGGTCCTCATGAAGTACGTGCCGGCCCCGAAGGGCGACGCGACCAAGCCGCTGCAGGCCCACGTCACCAACCTCGACGCCTCCCCGTTCCTGGGCCGAATCGGCCTGGTGCGCATCTACAACGGCACCCTGAAGAAGGGCCAGAACGTGGCCTGGATGCACGGTGACGGCGTCAAGACCGTCAAGATCACCGAGCTGCTCAAGACCGTCGGCGTCGACCGTCAGCCGGGCGAAGAGGGCGTGGCCGGTGACATCGTCGCCATCGCCGGCATCCCGGACATCATGATCGGCGACACTCTCGCCGACGTCGAGAACCCGGTCGCGCTGCCGAAGATCACCGTCGACGAGCCCGCGATCTCGGTCACCATCGGAACCAACACCTCGCCGCTGGTCGGCCGGGTGTCGGGCCACAAGCTGACCGCCCGCATGGTGAAGTCGCGGCTGGATCAGGAACTGGTCGGCAACGTCTCGCTGCGCGTGCTCGACATCGGCCGCCCGGACGCCTGGGAGGTCCAGGGCCGCGGTGAGCTCGCGCTTGCCATCCTGGTCGAGCAGATGCGACGCGAGGGCTTCGAGCTCACCGTCGGCAAGCCGCAGGTGGTCACCAAGCAGGTCGACGGCAAGACCCACGAGCCGTTCGAAGAGCTGACCATCGACTGCCCCGACGAGTACCTGGGTGCCGTCACCCAGCTGCTGGCCGCCCGCAAGGGCAAGATGGTCCAGATGAGCAACCACTCCGCCGGGTGGGTGCGCATGGAATTCATCGTGCCGTCGCGCGGCCTGATCGGTTTCCGCACCGACTTCCTCACCGAGACCCGCGGCACCGGTATCGCGAACGCGGTCTTCGACGGCTACGCGCCGTGGGCCGGCGAGATCCGCGCCCGCCACACCGGTTCGCTGGTCTCCGACCGCAACGGCTCGGTCACCCCGTTCGCCATGATCCAGCTGGCCGACCGCGGTCAGTTCTTCGTGGAGCCGGGCGCGGACACCTACGAGGGCCACGTGGTCGGCATCAACCCGCGCTCGGAGGATCTCGACGTCAACGTCACCCGCGAGAAGAAGCTGACCAATATGCGGTCCGCCACGGCCGACGTATTCGAGACGCTGGCCAAGCCGCTGCAGCTGGACCTCGAGGGTGCGATGGAGTTCTGCACCGACGACGAGTGCGTCGAGGTGACCCCGGAGATCGTACGCGTGCGCAAGGTCACCCTGAGCGCCACCGACCGCCAGCGCGAGATCTCCCGCCGCAAGGCGCGTGACCGGGCCGCCGCCCAGTAGATAGACCAACTCTCGGGACTCTCGGGGGCTTCGCGCCCGAATCTCCAACCGCCGATCGCGGTGGATTGGCCCCGAAACCTCGACCGCCCACCCGGATTCCCCGGGTGGGCGGTTCCAGCTCTGACGGACCTTGCATCGGCCGAGCGCCGGTAGCCGGGTGGCGCGAAGGGGATCCAGTAGAGTGCCGAACGTGATGACCGGGGGCCGGAAGCGCGCATCGGTGCGTGCGGTGCTGTTGATGGTGGCGACCCTGCTGGCGGTCGCGACCGGCTGCACCGCGAATCCGCCGCCGCCCATCGAGTCCACGGACTCTCCCAAGACGCAGCCCGCCAAGCCCGGCAAGAATTCGGTCGTGGTCGCGGTGGACGACATCGGGATCGGGTTCAATCCGCATCTGCGGTCGCAACAGTCGCCCGCGACGGCGGCGGTGGCGTCCATGGTGTTGCCGAGCCCGTTCACGGCCGCGCCGACGCCGGGGGTGCCGGGTGCGACCGACTGGATTCTGAATCCGGCGCTCATGGTGTCGGCGGACGTGACCTCGCAGGAGCCGTTCACGATCAGCTACCAGATCAAGAACGAGGCGTCCTGGTCCGATGGCGCTCCGATCGCGGCCGAGGACTTCAAATACCTGTGGCAGCAGATGATCACGCAGCCGGGCACGGTGGATCCGGCGGGGTATCGGCTGATCTCCGATGTCAGTTCCGCGGCGGGCGGCAAGACCGTGAATGTCACGATGGCGCAGCCGTATCCGGCGTGGCGGCAGCTGTTCACGGATCTGCTGCCCCAGCATCTGGTGAAGGACAGCGGTTTCGAGCAGGGCCTGGTCGACACCATCCGGATCTCGGGCGGCCAGTTCCGGATCAAGCAGGCCGATCGCGGTCGCGAGGAGATTCTGCTGGAACGCAATGACCGGTATTGGGGTCAGCCCGCGGTGCCGGATCAGATCCTGTTGCGGCGCGGCGGAACTCCCGCGCAGGTGGCGGAGTCGCTGCGGGTCGGGGACGCGCAGATGGCGCTGGTGCACGGCGGGGTGGCGTTGCAGGCGCAGCTGGCGGCGATCCCCTCGGTGCGCACGGCCGTGATGGCGCAGTCGCGGGAGATGTCGCTGGTGCTCAACGGGCGCAGCGGGGATCTCGCCGACGTTCGGGTGCGGCGCGCGGTGCTGGCGCTGCTGGATCCGGTGCTGCTGGCCACGGTCGGCGCGCAGACCGGCAGCTGGGTGGAACCGGTTCGGGCGCAGGTGCTCTCGCCGTCGGACCCCGGCTACGCGGCCACGCAGCCGCCGCGGCTGCCGGTGGAGGAGGCATTCGCGTTGCTCGCGGAGGCCGGGTTCGCGCGGGCCGCGGAGACGCCCGCGGCGCCGTCGGCGACCTCGCCCGCGCCGCAACCGCGTCCGCTGGCCAAGAACGGAAAATCGCTGACGGTGCGGGTCGGCGCGGTGGACGGCGACACCACGTCGCTGGCGGTGGCGAATACCGCCGCCGACCAATTGCGCAGTGCCGGAATCGATGTCATCGTTCGTAGCGTCGCCGCGGCGACGCTGTACGGCAAGGAACTGACCGACGCCGGGATCGACGCGGTGGTCGGCTGGGAGCGCACCGGACAGGATCCGGCCACCGTGCTGGCCTCCCGGTACGGGTGCGCACCGGTGGCCCCGCCGGGCGACAACGGCGATACCACGGTCGCGGACGGCGCGAAGAAGTCGCCGTCGAATCTGTCCGGGGTCTGCGATGCGGCGCTGCAGCCCGGTATCGACGCCGCCCTGCGCGGCCTGGATCCCGGCAAGGTGATCGCCGAGGCCGAGCCGCGGCTGTGGGAGATGTCGACCGTGCTGCCGATCGTGCAGGACACCCAGGTGGCCGCCGCGGGCCCGCGCGTGGACGGGGCCTCGCTGAGCGGCGCCATCCAGACCGGCATCTTCGCGGATGCCGCCAATTGGCGGCGGCTGCCGTGACCATCGATTCCGCGCGCCACGGCCTGCTGCTGGTGCACGCGCACCCCGACGACGAATCCATCACCACCGGCGGCACCATCGCCCACTACCGTCGTCGCGGCGTCCCGGTCACCGTGGTGACCTGCACGCTCGGTGAGGAGGGCGAGGTCATCGGCGACGAGTACGCGCACCTGGTGGCCGGGTCGGCCGATCAGCTGGGCGGCTACCGGATCGCCGAATTGACCAGGGCCCTGGACGCGTTGGACGCGGGCGTGCCGCATTTCCTGGGCGGCGCGGGCCGCTGGCGGGATTCCGGTATGGCCGGGACGCCGTCGGCGCGTAATCCGCGGGCCTTCGTGAATTCCGGGACCGCCGCCACCGACGCGCTGGTGCGGGTGCTGCTGGAGCTGCGCCCGCGGGTGGTGATCGGCTACGACCCGCGCGGCGGGTACGGGCATCCCGATCACATTCGCGCGCACGAGATCACCATGGCGGCCGTGGCTGCGGCCTCGGACTGGGGCTGGACGGTTCCGAAGGTGTATTGGACGGTCACCGACGCCGCGGTGCTGGCCATGCACACCGAGGCGTTGAAGCGCCGCACCGTGGATCAGCTGCCGGGCGCGCTGCCGCGTGGCTGGCGGCTGCCGCACGAGGGCGAATTGGCTTGTGTCCCGGCGGAATCGGTGACCACCGCGGTGGACGTGTCCGATGTGCTGACGGCGAAGCGGGTGGCGCTGCGGGCGCACGCCACCCAGGTGACGGTGGCGCCGTCGGGCCGGGAGTTCGCGCTCTCGAACGATGTCGCCCAGCCGGTGCTGCCGGAGGAGCATTACATTCTGGTGCGGGGTGAGCGCGGCCCACTCGGCCCCGACGGTCGGGAACATGATCTCTTCGGCGGGCTGGAATGAGAGACTGAGGCTATGTACAACTGGGACCTCCAGAACGCCATCGCGGCGTTCGTCGAGAGCCAGCGGCCCTACTTCGAGTGGCAGCACGAGCTGTACCTTTCGGTGCTGTACGGCTTCGTGGACATGCAGAGTCACCTGCTGACGCTGCTCGGTTTCCCGCCGGTGCCGTGACGGCCGCCTTGGGAGCCCGCTCGGGTGACGCGGTGGCGGGCCCGCGCCCGGGTCGCGTCGTGTTGAACGCGGTGATCGCCGGGCTGCTGCTGATCGACGCCGTGATCACGCTCGGCCTCGAAGTGCTGTTCCTGCCCCTCTACGCCGGGCAGGCGACCATTCCCGAGCCCACCCCGGTGCTGGCCGCGGGTTCGCTGGCCTCGAGCATGACCTCGGGCGCGATCCCGGTGCCGGTGGCCGCCCTGGTGGCCGCGGTGGTGAACGTGCTGCTGGTGATGGGCATGGGTGTCGCGACCGATCGGATCGGCGTGATGGCGCTGCCGATCCTGGTGTGGGCGTTGGGCTTCCTGATCTGCGCGGGTTTCAGCCCGAGCGGCTACGCGCTGCTCATGGGCGATTGGCCCACCATGCTGCTGCTGATCTGCGGTCTGCTGCCCGCGGGCATGTACCTCTACTACCGCGCCACCGCGCGTCTGGCGTCGGCCGGAGCCTGAGTCTCCGGAGCGCTGTCACACTTCGTCGCACACCGTGATTCGCGCCAACTATCCGGTCCAGGGCTGAGCCGGATCACGGCCGGGCCGGGACGCCCAGCTGTCCCGGCGTGACCGCCTCGATGAGCTCCCACGCCTGCTCCAGGGGTAGATCGATGACGTGATACCGCTTCTTGCCCGCCGCCGACGCCGCCACCACGGTGGCGACGCCCGCGCGGCGCTGGAAGAAGGTCTGGCGTACGGTCCAGCCGATGACGCCGGGCGCTTCCAGGCAGTCGCGGTCGCGGTCCAGGCAGCCGCTGCGGGTGATGAGCCAGGCGGGCTTGCCGTCCGCGGCGGGCAGGATGGCGTGGCCGAGACCGCGGTACCGGTCCCACGCGAGGGCCACGGCGAGCGGCACGGATGCGGCGAGCGCGATCCAGATCCACAGCGGAATATGGCCTCCCGCAAGGGCAATCACCAGCGCGACCGCGGTGGCCGCCGCGAGCGGGCCCAGCGCGCGGGTGTAGCGGCGGCGGTGCGCGGCGGGTCCGTGAGGGAGCAGCGGCACGGTCACGAGCGCGGAGGCGTCGGCGGCGCCCACCGCTGACACGGCGGAGATCGGTTGTGTGGCAAGCGATGCCGTGTCGACGGTGCCGGCCCGGCCGGTGCCGAGCAGGTGGCCGAGCGTCCGGTGCACGGCGGCGCGCGGAGCCTGCGGCAGGATCTTCTGCCGCGGGCTGGTGCCGGTCATGATGGCCTCGAGCTCGGCGGCCCCGGCCAGGCGCAGCAGCAGCGGCTCGTTCACCGTCGCGCCGCGCAGGCGGGCCAGGTCGAGGGTGGTCTGACGGGTGGTGAGCAGGCCGTGCCGGATGGTGAGGGTCTTGCCGTCGTCGTGGACCAGGAGGCCGAACCAGGTCAGCAGGTAGCGGGCGCAGGCGGCCACGCTGACCACGACCACGAGCAACACGATCAGCAGCGCGATGACGCCCGCGATGACGCCCGCGCTGCGGTGGCCGACATCCTGGACGGTGCCGGACTTCAGGAAGATCTGCGCGAAGCCGTACTGGAAGGCCAGACCCACGACCGGGGCGATGATGGCGAAGCCGGTCAGCGAGAGCGGGGCGTACCGCACCCATTCCGCCTGCCAGTGCGCGATCTCCACGGCATCGCCGGCCACGGCCGGGGTGGCTGCTTCAGGCGTGATCGACTGCGGGGCAGTCGATTCCGCGCTCGCCCGGGTGTGTGCCAGCAGTGCGGTCCGCAGGTTCGGCACCAGTTTCGCGTCCAGGGAGTCCAGCTTGAACTGTTCCCGCTTGTCCGCGTGCTGCCCGGTGCCGATGGACAGCACTGCCAGTCCGAGCGCCCGGTGCAGCAGGTCGGCCTCCACGTCCACCGAGCGGACCCGGTTGCGCGGGACGGAGAGTCGTTTGCGCTGGATCAGGCCGGTGCGGAGTTCCACATTGTCGGGGGTGATGCGGTAGGTGGTGGTGAACCAGCGGGTGAGCGCGAAGGCCACGATCACGCCGACCACGGTGAGGCTCCACAGCGGGCTGTCGGCGCGCGCGCCCGCGACCAGCGTGGCGATCAGCACCGGGATGAAGCGGATGAGTTCGGTGACCGGGTGCACCAGCAGCATGCGCTTGTCGAGCCGCTGCCAGCCCGCGCCTGCCGGTTCGAGACTCGCGTGCAGTGGTGAAAGCTGTTCTGTCGGATAGGAATCGGAGAAGGAGTCCTCGTCGGGCGGCAGGCTCACGTGGCGTCCCCGCGGTGCTGGGCGGCGATCGCGGTCAGCTGGGCGACGGTGTCCCGCGCGTCGGTCAGCGCCAGCGCGCTGATGTGCACCGCCCCCGCCGAGGAAGCGGTGGTGACGGTGACGGTGGCCAGCCCGAGCAGTCGCTCGAGCGGCCCGCGATAGGTGTCGACCGTCTGCACCCGGGTGATCGGAGCGACCCGGCTCTCCTGGGTGAACCAGCCGGTCCGGGTGTAGACGGCCTCGTCGGTGATCTCCCACCGGTGCACCGCGTACCGCCACAGCGGAATCACCACGACGCTGAAAACCGCTGCCAGCAGCACGATTCCGAGTACCAGTCCCTGTAACCCGCGCCGGTGCGTGTCGAACAACGCCCAGACCCCCACCCCGAGGACCGGCGCCACCCAGGACAGGGCGGCGCTCAGCGCCCACAGCAGTTTGGCGCGGGGGCTGGGCCGCCGGGCCGGGTCGGCCAGCAGGCCGCCGGGAGCGAGGGGCTGGGACATGGTGCCCATGCTTGCATGAATCGGGCCGCGGAGGCGGTTGTTGCGAGCGAGTACCGAACGCTCGGTTCGGTCGCCTCCGCCGCCGCGGCGGACCGTCTACTTGGGTGTGACGCGGTACAGCCCGGTCGTGGTGCCCTGGTACTGGATTCGGCCGGGCGCGATCGTCCCGACCATCTCGAGAGTGTCGTTGATCGTGGTCGCCCCGACGAACTGCTCGCAGTCGACCTTGCCGGTATTGGCGTCGATCACCGCGAAGCTGTAGTTGTCGGTGACGCCCGCGCTGCCGCTGCCCAGACCCGCGCTGCCGCTGCCGAGCGCGGAACTGCCGCTGCCGAGCGCGCTGCTGCCGCTGCCGAGCAGCGAGTGCCGGGTGAAGGTGTAGATCTTGCCGTCCGCCACGGACAGGCGCGGCACCGCCGAGGACGGCACGGTGTTGGTCCACACCACGGTGCAGCCGGAGCCGGTGACGTCGATGCGGGTCATGCCGCCCGAGATCGGCGCGCTGGCGGGCTGGCTGGCGCCCGCGTTGGGCGGCAGCGCCGGGTACGGGTAGCCGTAGGTGCTGGCGACGAACACGCTGTTGCCGGATCCGATGGGGGAGTTCTCGGTGCCGTCGATGGCGGGCACCGAGCAGACGGGCGTGCCGGTGGCCGTGTTGTAGACGAGCAGGTTCTCCTTGGTGGCGGCATTGTCGGTGATGGCCAGGTATTCGGTGCCGTCGCCGGGGCCGAAGAAGGTCGGGGTGGCGCCGGTGCCCCAGCTCAGCTGGCCGGGTTTGCGGGCGGGGCCGCGGTCGTAGGCCTGCCGCCAGACGATCCGCGGGTTGCCGCCTCCGTCCACATCGAGCAGGTAGAGGGCGTGGTCGGTGGCGACGGCCATGCCCTGGGGTCCGGTGGCGATGCTGTTGGCCACGTTCTCGCCGGGCGCGAGCACGATGGAGCGCGCGCTGCCGTCGAGGTTGACGAATCCGGCGGCCGCGCCGTCGGTGGCGAACCAGACCCGGCCCTGGTAGTCGGGGGACACGGAGCTGACCGCGTCGCAGTCGCCGCCGCCGCAGTGCCCGGTGACCGCCTGTGTCACATCGGTTTTGGACGCGATGGACAGCGACCACTTGCCGTCGGCGCCGCGCTGGTGCCCGATCCGCAGCAGATTGCCGGAGCCGTCGACGGTGACCATCCGGTCCTGGTTGTCGAGGTAGGCGTAGACGCCGCCGAGCAGGCTGCCCTTGGTGAGGTCGAGCTTGGCGAGGGTGTTGCCGTTGCTCGGATCCAGCAGCAGCACCTCGGGCGCACGGTCGGTGATCTTGGTGCACAGCGCCTGCGGGAGACCGTCCGCGCCCTGCAGGATGGTCGGGCAGGCCGCGCCCTGTTCGTGGAAGTCGGCGTTCACCCCGCCGGTGCCGACGCCCGGCAGCGGGGTGGTGTCGGAGGCTTCCGAATCGCCGTGCATGGTCGCGGTGCCGACCGGTCCCAGATAGGGATTGGCCGGTGGGAGCGGCCCGAAGGCCGATGCGGTGCTGGTGGCGATGGTGAGCAGGGCGGTGGCGCCGAGGCCGGCGACGACGGCGGCACGTCGGATTTGCGCGAGCACGAAGATCTCTCCCTTTGCTGCTGGGAAGCGGTCGCTCGCGAGGCTATTTCATGGCCTCGGGAATATGAGTAGATGGAATCAACGATACGAATATTCGTATGTAACCGGTCGGCTGATTTGGTGCCGACCGGGGTAACTCGTCGGGTACGCCCAGATTCGGTTCGGCTCTCAACCGCCGGCACGGGTGGCCAACGGTGAGCGGCTCTCGGCCGCCCGCCGAAGACACGGAGAGGCGGAGGAGTGCATGATCGTGGACGTGACGGATCTACCCACCCCGAGTCTGCCCAGCGCGCCGCGGGAGCAGGTGACACCCGATGCCGAGGTCATGCGGGCCGCACTGGGACGGGCCCGGGACGGCGCGACGCTCGACCTGGACACGGCCGTCGTGCTGCTGCGGGCGCGCGGCGCGGACCTGGTCGAGCTGTGCGAGTCGGCGGCGCGGGTGCGCGACGCCGGGCTGCGGGCATCCGGGTACGCGGGCGAGACCCTGCCGATCACCTACTCGCGCAAGGTGTTCATCCCCATCACCCACCTGTGTCGCGACCGCTGCCACTACTGCACCTTCGTCACCGTGCCCGGCAAGCTGCGCGCCCAGGGCAAGGGCATGTACATGGAGCCCGAGGAGATCCTCGACGTCGCCCGCCAGGGTGCCGAACTCGGTTGCAAGGAAGCGCTTTTCACGCTCGGCGACCGTCCCGAGGACCGCTGGCCCGAGGCCCGGCAGTGGCTCGACGAACGCGGCTACGCCTCCACCCTGGACTACATCCGCGCCATGGCGATCCGGGTGCTCGAGGAGACCGGGCTGCTGCCGCACCTGAACCCCGGCGTGATGAGCCATGCGGAACTGGTGTGGCTCAAGCCGGTGTCGCCGTCCATGGGCATGATGCTGGAGACCACCTCCACCCGGCTGTTCACCGAACCCGGTCAGGCGCACTACGGTTCGCCGGACAAGGATCCGGCGGTGCGGTTGCGGGCGCTGACCGACGCCGGTCGCCTCGCGGTGCCGTTCACCACCGGCATCCTGGTGGGCATCGGCGAGACCATCGTCGAGCGGGCCGAGTCCATTCTCGCGATTCACCAGCTGCACAAGGCTTTCGGGCACGTGCAGGAGGTCATCGTGCAGAACTTCCTGGCCAAGCACGACACCGCCATGCGGCACAGCCCCGACGCCGGGATGGAGGAGTTCCGCGCCGCCATCGCGGTGACCCGCCTGGTGATGGGCCCGGGGATGCGCATCCAGGCCCCGCCGAACCTGGTGTCGCTCGAGGAGTGCCGGGCGCTGCTGGGGGCGGGCATCGACGACTGGGGCGGGGTCTCGCCGCTGACCCCCGACCACGTGAATCCGGAACGTCCGTGGCCGAACCTGGACACCCTGGCGCGGATCACCGCCGATTGCGGGTATGTACTGACCGAGCGCGTCACCGCCCACCCGGAATACGTGCTGGCGGGCGAACCCTGGATCGATCCGCGCATCGCGGGCCATGTGGCCGGGCTGGTCGACCCGGTGACCGGTCTGGCCGCCGACGTGCGGCCGAAGGGCCTGCCGTGGCAGGACTGGGACGACCTCGCACGGCCCGGACGGGGTCCCGAGGTGACCGCCCGAAGTTAGGGCAGGCTGTGCAAGAGTAATGTTGGCTGGCCGGGATAGGGTTTCGCCGGGGGGAGGTATCCCCCTCAGGTGTGGACAGACTAGGAGAGCGGCAGTGCCGTACATCATCGCTGAACCGTGCGTTGACGTGAAGGACAAGGCGTGCATCGAGGAATGCCCCGTGGACTGCATCTACGAGGGCGGACGCATGCTGTACATCCAACCCGACGAGTGCGTGGACTGTGGTGCGTGTGAGCCGGTCTGCCCGGTGGAAGCCATCTTCTACGAAGACGACACCCCGGATCAGTGGGCCGGTTACGTGAACGCCAACGTCGACTTCTTCGACGACCTGGGTTCCCCGGGCGGCGCCACCAAGGTCGGCAAGGTCGACTACGACCCGCCGTTCATCGCCGCGCTGCCGCCGATGGCGAGCGAGTAGGACCGAGATTTGACCGCGCGTGGCCGGGTCAGCGCACTGCTACCCGATTTCCCCTGGGACACCATCGCTTCCGTGAAGGCGAAGGCCGCTTCGCATCCGGACGGCATCGTCGACCTCTCGGTCGGAACCCCGGTCGATCCGGTGGATCCGCTCATCCGCGAGGCGCTTTCGTCGGTGGCGGAGGTGCCCGGGTACCCGACCACGCACGGCACGCCCGAATTGCGTGAGGCCGTCGTGGCGGCCCTGAAGCGGCGATTCGGGATCACGGGGGTGGACCCGGCGGCGGTGTTGCCGGCCATCGGCACCAAGGAGCTCATAGCCGGGCTGCCGCGGCTGCTGGGGCTGGGCGCCGAGGATCTGGTGGTCATCCCCGAGGTCGCGTACCCGACCTACGAGGTGGGCGCGCTGCTGGCCGGCACCCGGTACCTGCGCGCCGACAGCACGGTGGCGCTGGGCCCCGAGCGGCCCGCGCTGATCTTCCTGAACTCGCCGTCCAACCCGACCGGCAAGGTGCTCGGCGTCGACCATCTGCGCAAGGTGGTGCGGTTCGCCCGCGAGCGCGGCGCGATCGTGGCCTCCGACGAGTGCTACCTGGGCCTGGCCTGGGAGGGCCGCGCGGTGTCGATCCTCGATCCCGAGGTGTGCGACGGTGATCACACCGGCCTGCTGGCCATCCACTCGCTGTCCAAGACCTCGAATCTGGCCAGCTACCGCGCGGGTTTCGTGACCGGTGACCCGGAGCTGGTGGCGGAGCTGCTGGAGGTGCGCAAGCACTCCGGCATGATGCTGCCGTTCCCGATCCAGGCCGCCATGACCGCGGCCCTCGGCGATGACGCACACGAGGTCCAGCAAAAGGACCGCTACCGTGCCCGCCGGGTGGTGCTGCGAGATGCGCTGCAGCGCGCGGGATTCCGTATCGACGATTCCGAGGCGGGTCTGTACCTGTGGTCGACGCGGGACGAGCCGTGCCGCACCACCCTCGATTGGCTGGCCGCGCGCGGCATCCTGGCGGCTCCGGGCGAGTTCTACGGACCGCGCGGGAATCGGCATGTGCGCATTGCCCTCACGGCCACCGACGAGCGTATCGCGACCGCGGCTGATCGCCTGACCAGCTGATTTTCGGTTACTCGGGCCTGCGTGATACCGTCTACGACGTCGCCAGGCCGGATGGCCGAGCGATTCGTAAGGCCCTGTGGCGCAGTTGGTTAGCGCGCCGCCCTGTCACGGCGGAGGTCGCGGGTTCGAGTCCCGTCAGGGTCGCAAGTGAAGAAGCCTCCCCACCGATTTCGGTGGGGAGGCTTTTTGCTGTCACCCTCCGGATGTGTCCTCGGTTGCTCGCCGTTAGCGAGATATGTTGTCAGCGCTCGTTTTGTGAAAACTGACACACGTTCTCTCCAGAACATCTATAACAAGTTCTCATCGCAACTCGATGAGGAGTATTTCAGTGCGTGGATTGTCTTATGAAACCCCCGGCAAGAGTGTCTACGGCAGCAATGTCAGCCGACGAGGGTTCCTAGCTGCAACGGGGGTTGTTCTCGGGGCGGCCGCGCTACTAGGGAAGCTCCCAGCGGCCCGGGCCTTACCCGCCGGGTCGATCACTGACGGCGACCAGATGCCGGTTCTGGTAATTGGAACAGGTTATGGCGGCGCGGTCGCGGCCCTGCGGCTCGCGCAGGCCGGGCAGAACGTGGTCATGGTCGAGAAGGGCATGTCCTGGAGCCAGCCCGGTTCCGACGGCAAGGTCTTCTGCAACATGCTCAATCCGGACGGCCGCTCGTTCTGGCTGCGCACCGAGACCGACCAGCCCGTCAACCACTTCATGGGCGCGCCCTACAACAAGTCCATCTCCCGGTACACCGGCGTGCTGGATTCCGAGCAGTTCAGCGGGATTCGCATCTACCAGGGCCGCGGCGTCGGCGGCGGCTCGCTGGTCAATGGCGGTATGGCGGTGACGCCGCAGCAGAGCTGGTTCCCGACCATCCTGCCCTCGGTGGACCCGGGCGAGATGTACAGCACCTACTACCCGCGCGCCAATGCCGCGCTCAAGGTGAACAACATCGACCCGACCTGGTTCGACAGCGCCGACTGCTACCAGTTTGCGCGCGTTGGACGTAAGCAGGCCGAGCGGTCCGGCTTCAAGTGGAGCTTCGTTCCCAACGTCTACGACTTCAACTACATGAAGCAGGAGCAGGCCGGCACCGCGCCGCGTTCCGCGCTCAACGCCGAGGTCATCTACGGCAACAACTACGGCAAGAACTCCCTCGACAAGACCTATCTCGCGGACGCCTCGGCCACCGGCAAGGTGACCATCGTCCCGCAGCACGTGGTCACCACCGTGTCCCCGGCCAACGGCGGCGGGTTCTCGGTCGTGATGAACCAGATCGACACCAGCGGCAACACCGTGAAGTCGAAAACGGTTACGGCGCAGAAGGTCTTCTTCGCGGCCGGCAGCGTGGGCACCAGCAAACTGCTGGTGACCCAGAAGGCCACCGGCAAGCTGCCCAATCTGCCCGACTCGGTCGGCACCGGCTGGGGCAATAACGGCAATGTCATGGTGGCCCGGCAGAACCAGGCCTGGGACGCCACCGGCAGCCTGCAGTCCTGCATCCCCTGCCTGGGCATCGACAACCTGGCCGACAGCGGCGGTCCGGCCTTCGCCGAGGTCTCGCCGTTCCCGGCCGGGATCGAGACCTTCGCCAGCCTGTACCTGGCCATCACCAAGAACCCGAACCGGGCCAAGTTCACCTACAACTCGGGCAGCGGCGGCGTCGACCTGAACTGGCAGACCGCCTGGAACCAGCCCGGCATCGATGCGGCCAAGCGGATCTTCGACAAGATCAACAGCAAGGAAGGCACCATCTACCGGACCGACCTGTTCGGTACCTACAAGACCTGGGGCGACGACTTCGCGTACCACCCGCTCGGCGGCTGTGTGCTCAATGTGGCCACCGACAACTACGGCCGCCTCTCGTCCTACCCGGGCCTCTACGTCATCGACGGCTCCCTGATCCCGGGCTTCACCACCGTGAACCCCTTCGTCACGATTACTGCGTTGGCGGAACGCAACATCGAAAAGATCATCGCCGAGGACTTCCACTGAGTCGACAGGCGACACCTGATCTCGAACCGTGGGGGTACCTCACCGGGTACGGCCACAATCGGTTCGGCTCCTGCGCAGCCTCGGGTCGGGGCGGCGAGCGGCTCCCAGCCTGCCGCCGAAGATCCGGGGAGGCGGGGGAGTGGATTGCCACTGATGTAAAAATTCCGCTGTAGCGGCCGTCGGGGCGTGTTCTGTCCGGCCGGGCGGGGGCGATCGCGATAGTGTTGGATATGGACGCTGTCACGGTTGTCCCCGCTCCCGTCAATGAACCGGTGCACACCTACGCCCCCGGCAGCCGCGAACGCGAGCTGCTGGCCGGGCGGCTGGCCGAACTCTCCGCCGAAGCCGTTGAAGTGCCGCTGGTGATCGGCGGCAAACATCAGCCCGGCGCGGGTGAACGCCGCGATATCGTGATGCCGCACCGGCGCCGGCACGTACTGGGGACATACGCCAACACCACCCACGACGAAGCCCGGGCCGCCATCGCCGCGGCGACCGCGGCCGCGCCCGACTGGCGGGCCATGCCCTTCGAGGAACGGGCCGCCATCCTGCTCCGCGCCGCCGACCTGCTGGCCGGGCCCTGGCGCGAGACCATCGCCGCCGCCACCATGCTCGGACAGTCGAAATCGGTGCAACAGGCCGAGATCGACGCACCGTGCGAGCTGGTCGACTTCTGGCGGTTCAATGTGGCCTTCGCGCGGGGGATCCTGCGGGAACAGCCGCAATCCTCACCCGGCGTGTGGAATCGGATGGACTACCGGCCGCTCGAAGGGTTCGTGTACGCCATCACGCCGTTCAACTTCACCGCCATCGCCGGGAACCTGCCCACCGCGCCCGCGCTCATGGGCAATACCGTTGTCTGGAAACCGTCACCGACACAGACGCTTTCGGCCTACTACACCATGAGATTGCTGGAGGAGGCCGGGCTGCCGCCGGGGGTCGTCAATATGGTGACCGGCGACGGCGTGCAGCTGTCGGAGGTGGCGCTGGCCGATCCGCGGCTGGCGGGCATCCACTTCACCGGCTCGACCCGCACCTTCCAATACCTGTGGCAGACGGTGGGCGCGAATATCGGCCGATACCACGGTTATCCGCGTCTGGTGGGCGAGGCCGGCGGCAAGGACTTCATCCTGGCGCACCCCTCCGCCGATCCGGACGCGCTGCGCGTGGCCATGATTCGCGGCGCCTACGAGTATCAGGGCCAGAAGTGCTCGGCCGCCTCGCGCGCCTATATTCCGAAATCGGTGTGGCGGCGGATGGGCTCGGACTTCCTGGCCGAGGTGGAGGCGCTGACCTACGGGGACGTCGCCGACCTCTCGAATTTCGGTGGGGCCGTGATCGACGACCGCTCCTACGCCAAGTGCGTGGCCGCCATCGGGCGCGCGCGCGAGCAGGGTGTGTCGATTCCGGCGGGCGGCGGCTACGACGACAGCGAGGGCTGGTTCGTGCGGCCGACCGTGCTGCTCAGCGACGACCCCGGCGACGAGTCCTTCGAGACCGAGTACTTCGGTCCGATCCTGTCGGTCTACGTCTACGACGACGGCGCGCCCGACGCCTTCGAGGAGATCATGGACGTGGTGGACGGGACCTCCCCGTACGCCCTCACCGGCGCCATCTTCGCCCGCGACCGCCAGGCCGTCGAAGCCGCCACCGGCACACTGCGATTCGCGGCCGGGAACTTCTACATCAATGACAAGCCCACCGGCGCGGTGGTCGGCCAGCAGCCCTTCGGCGGCGCCCGGGCCTCGGGCACCGACGACAAGGCGGGCTCCCATCTCAACCTGTTGCGCTGGGTCGCGCCCCGCACCCTGAAGGAGACGTTCGTTCCGCCCACCGAGTACCGCTACCCCCACATGGAGGCGTGATGAATCCACTGCGCCCGGCGATCCTGGCGGCCGCCGGGTCGTCCCGCATCAAGGACGTCATCACGAAGGTGCCGGTGACCGCCGCGGTGGTGCGGCGGTTCGTCGCGGGGGAGACCCGCGCGGACATGGTGCCGGTCGCGCGGGCGCTGCTGGAGAGCGGGCGCTCGGTCAGCGTCGACTTCCTGGGCGAGTACACGACCGACCGCGCCCAGGCGGATGCCGCGGTGGCGGAATACTTCTCGCTCATCGACGATCTGGCCGAGGCGGACCGGACGGCCGCCGGGGTGCTCACCGACATCCCGCGGGTGGAGGTCTCGCTCAAGCTGTCGGCGCTGGGCCAGTCGCTGGGGCAGGACGGCCCGGCCATCGCCGCGGAGAACCTGCACAAGCTGTGTGCGAAGGCCGTCGAACGCCACGTCTGGGTGACCGTCGACGCCGAGGACCACACCACGACCGTCGACACTCTCGAAGCGGTCCGCAATGCCCGCGCCGAATTCCCGTGGCTGGCGGTAGCTTTGCAGACCTATCTGCGTCAGGCCGAGCGCAATGCCCGCGACCTGGCGGCCGACGGCACCCGAATCCGCCTGTGCAAGGGCGCCTATCAGGAACCCGACACCGTCGCCTACCAGCGCCGCGCGGAGGTGGACGCCTCCTACCTGCGCTGCCTCGAGGTGCTGCTCCGCAACGCCTGGTACCCCATGATCGCCTCGCACGACCCGGCCATGATCTCCGCCGCCCTCGCGCTGGCCGCCGAAAACCACCGCAAACCAGGCGATTTCGAGTTCCAGATGCTCTACGGCATCCGCGACGCCGAACAGCGCCGCCTGGTCGACGACGGCCACTCGCTGCGCGTCTACATTCCCTACGGCACCCAGTGGTACGGCTACCTCATGCGCCGTCTCGCCGAACGCCCGGCCAATCTCGGCTTCTTCCTGCGCGCGTTGACCGAGCGCGGCTGAGGGCCGTCCGACGGTCGGGTTCAGACCAGCGGACGGCCGAAGCGCCGGCGCAGGCGCATGTCCGCCAGGAAGAAGTTGTAGGGGAACAGCCGCAGCGCCGTGGGCATGCGGGTCCAGACCGCGGAGATCACGCGCAGGAAGCTCGTGAAGATGCGCTCGTCGCGGGCGCTCCAGGTCATGGACATCTCGTCGCGCAGGTGCTGGGGGAGCAGCGCGGTGACGATGAAGCGGTGCAGGCCGCCCAGGGCGAACTGCACCGGCCACGACACCATCTTCAGATCGGTGAGGTCGTTGAAGTACTTGCGGGTGGGCCCGTCGATGGACTTGGTCGCGAGGTTCTCGTCCCAGTAGGCGTAGAAGTCCTCGCGGGTGGCGGGCCACATCTCCGGGCGCATCTGCAGTGTGGTGCCCAGGCGGGCGCAGTACTGGTAGAAGGCTTCGGCCAGTTCGGGATCCATCGGTCCCCGCATGCGGTGGTACAGGTCGTCCACACCCCAGTACAGGCAGGCCGCCACCCACAGTTGGAGCTTGGGGTCGAAAGCGTTGTACTTGACCGGGCCGCCGGGCTTGGAGTGCACGCTGCGGTGCGCGCCGTTCACGGCCTCGCGGTAGGTGCTTCGGTCCAGATCGTTGCCGAGCAGGGCGACCGAGAGGTAGGTGAGGGTGGTGCGCAGCCGCTTGACCGGGTGCAGGGTCACCTTGCCGCTGTCCACGTCACTCTCCATGACGCCGTAGGCGACCGGCTTCAGCGACAACTGCATCACCACATTGGCCGCGCCGCCCAGGAAGGCGGCGACGCCGTCGATGTGCTCACGGATGTCCGCGGGGGTCAACGGCTGATAGGCCGGGGGAAACTCGTCGAACTTGCGCAGCGGGGCGGTCATCGTTGACTCGACTCCTCGTCGTCACTCCTCGCCGGTGAGGAGAGTGTGAGAAATTTCGCCACTCACCTTCTCACCATGGGGTGCCGGTGTCAATGTGCGAAGATTAGTGCCTCACCGTTTCTTTGCGACCGGAAAGGGCCCGGACCATGGCCAAACTGGCCAAACTGCTGCCGCTCGTCCGCGGATCCGGCCCCGAGGACCGCAATCAGGCCAAGGTCCTCGACGCCGCCCTGCTCGCCTTCCTGGACTTCGGCATCAAACGCACCAGCATGGTCGAGGTCGCCCGCCGCGGCGGACTCTCGCTGGCTACCCTCTACCGGCGCTTCGCCGGGAAGAACGATCTCATCCAGGCCGTTGGGCTACGGCAGGCCCGCCAGTTCATCGACGACGTGGACGCCGCCGTGCAGGGGCCGATCGAGGCCGACGCCAGCGCCGAGGAGCAGATCGTCGCGCTGTTCGTCGCCTTCACCGAGGGCCTGCGCAACAACCAGCTGCTGGACCGGCTGCTCGAGACCGAACCCGAGATCGTGCTGCCCTATCTGACCGTGCGGGGCGCGCCGGTGATCGAACTGGGCCGCGACTACCTGGCCGAGTTCACCGCCCGGCTCCAGGCGGAAGGCAAACTGCCGCAGTACGATCCGCTGCCGCTGGCGGAGATGACCGCCCGGGCCGCGCTCTCGCTGGCGCTCACCCCGCAGACCGTCATCCCGCTCGGCGATCCGGAGGCGCTGCGCAAGTTCGCCCGCGAGCACGTGATTCCCGGCTTCCGAATCCTCTGACCGGCAACGGGTTTCACACCAGCTTCAGGCCCAGCCGGCGGCGCAGCCGCATATCGGTGAGATAGACGTTGAGCGGGAAGGCGCGCAGCGACGTCGGCGCCACCGACTCGACCGCGCCCGCCGTCCTCAGCATGGCGGCCAGCGCCCGGTCCTGACGCGGCGTCCAGGTCATGCCCATCTCGTCCCGGAGGTGTTGCGGCAGCAGCCCGGTCACGAAGAAGCGGTGCACGCCGGCGAACGGCGGGCGCAGCGGGCGGGGCAGCATCTTCAGGTCGATGAGATCGTCGAAGTACGCCTTGATCTTCGGGTCGATGCGGGTCCTGGCGAGGTTCTCGGCCCAGTACCGGTCGAAGGCGGCGCGGTCGGCGGGCCACATCTCCGGGCGCACCTGCAAGGTGGTGCCCAGGCGGGCGGCGTGGTGGTAGAAGGCGTCGGCGTCGTAGTCGTCCATCGGGCCGTGCATGCGCTCGTAGATGTCGCGGGCGCCCCAGTACAGGCAGGCCGCCACCCAGAGCTGGAGTCTCGGGTCGAAGGCGTTGTACTTCACGGTGCTGTCCGGGCGGGAGCGGACGTACTTGTGCACGGCGTCGACCGCCTCGCGGTAGGCGGCGCGGTCCTCCTCGGTGCCCAGCAGCGCGACGGCCAGGTAGGTCAGGGTGGTGCGCAGCCGCTTGAACGGGTGGATCATGACGTTCCCGGACTCCACCGGGCTCTCGACCACGCCGTAGCCGACGGGGGGATTGGAGAGCTGCATGATCACGTTCGCGGCCGCGCCGAAGAAACCGGCCGCGCCGTCGAGGTAGCGGCGGACATCGATCTCCGGTGCGGGCGCGGCGGATTCGACGGGGTGGGGCAGCGGCCTGGTCATCGTCGACCACATCCTCGGGTGAGAAGGTTGTGCAGAAACTGTCTTACCCACTCGGGTGGTCTGTCAACCGGCGCGACGGCTTCGCAAGCGAACCGTTGCGCGCCGCGCGGCGGGTCGGCGGACCGCGACCTCGGGTAGCGTGAGCCCGTGTCGCCGCTCTTGCTGAGTTCGCTGAATCCGGCCGCCATCGCCGCCGGAGCCGATATCCCCGATGCCGTCACCATCGACGGGGAGACCCTGTCGCGCAGTGATCTGCTCGGCGCGGCCACCTCGGTCGCCGAACGCGTCGCCCAGGCCCGCCGGGTCGCGGTGCTGGCCGAGCCGACCGTCACCACCGTGCTCGCGGTGATCGGCTGCCTGATCGCCGGAGTCACCGTGGTCCCGGTCCCGCCGGACGCGGGCAGCGCGGAACTCGCCCACATCCTGCGCGACTCCGAGGCGCAGGCCTGGCTGGGCAAGGCCCCCGAAGGCTCCGAACTGCCGGTGATCCCGGTCCGCAAGCACGCCCGATCCTGGCACCGCTACGCCGAACCCGCCAGGACCGCAACGGCTTTCGTGCTCTACACCTCCGGTACCACGGGTGCGCCCAAAGGGGTGATGCTGAGCCGCGCCGCCATCGCCGCCGGGCTGGACGCCCTGATCCAGGCGTGGGGCTGGACCTCGAACGACGTTCTGGTGCACGGCCTCCCGCTGTTCCACGTGCACGGCCTGATCCTGGGCCTGCTCGGTCCGCTGCGGGCGGGCAGCCCGCTGGTCCACACCGGCAAGCCCACCCCGCGCGCCTACGCCGACGCGCACGGCACCATGTACTTCGGCGTTCCCACCGTGTGGTCGCGGATCGTCGAAGAGCCGGACGCCGCACGGGAATTGGCGAAAGCGCGCATCCTGATCTCCGGCAGCGCCCCGCTGCCCGTGCCGGTGTTCGAGCGGCTGGCCGACCTCACCGGGCACGCCCCGATCGAGCGCTACGGCATGAGCGAAACCATGATCACCCTCTCCACCCGGCCCGACGGCGAACGCCGCCCCGGCTGGGTGGGCACCCCGGTCGCCGGGGTGGAGACCCGGCTGCGCGACGAGTCCGGCGCGCCGGTGCCGCACGACGGGGAAAGCGTTGGCGGACTGCAGGTTCGGGGCCCCATGCTGTTCGACGGCTACCTGGGCAAGCCGGAGGTGACCGCCGAGAACTTCACCGCCGACGGCTGGTTCAAGACCGGTGACGTGGCCGTCATCGACGCCGAGGGCTTCCACCGCATCGTGGGCCGGGAATCCGTGGACCTGATCAAATCCGGCGGCTACCGGATCGGCGCGGGCGAGATCGAGACCTCCCTGCTGGGGCATCCCGCGGTGGCCGAGACCGCCGTCATCGGCGTCCCGGACGAGGACCTCGGACAGCGCATCGTCGCCTACGTGGTGCCGCGCGACGCCGCGGACGCCGCACTCGCCGACGAGCTCATCGCCCATGTGGCGGAGGAACTCTCGGTGCACAAGCGGCCCCGCGAGGTGCGCCTGGTGGACGCGCTGCCGCGCAATGCCATGGGCAAGGTGCAGAAGAAGCTCTTGTCTTGACCTGAAGCGCGGTCGAGGTTCTAGCGTGATCGCCATGACCGCATCCCTGTCGACCGCTCAGATCGACTACCTGAACAGTCAGCGGCTCGGACGGCTCGCCACCGTCCGGCCCGACGGCTCCCCGCAGAACAATCCGGTCGGCTACCGCTACAACGCGGCGCTCGGCACCATCGACATCGGCGGCCACCACATGGGCGCCAGCCAGAAGTTCCGCAATCTGTCGAAGGAGGACCGGATCGCCTTCGTCGTCGACGACGTGCCCTCCGTCGACCCGTGGACCGTGCGCTGCCTCGAAATCCGCGGCACCGCACAGGCTCTGCGCGATGTCGAACCGTTCTACCCCGGCCTGTCCCCGGAGATCATCCGCATCACCCCGGAGCGCGTCATCGCCTTCGGCATCGGCTGACACCGAGGTTCTGCTGCCGAGGGTTTCGGGGTCTGGCCGCCGATCGGAGCCGCCTCTAGCGTCCTGGACGTTGTTTTTCGTCATCCAGGAAGGCCGAACGATGCCCACCGCACTGCGCACCACCATGGCCGCCACCGCTGTCCTCGCCGGACTGCTGGCCCCCGCCGCCGCGGCGACCGCCGCGCCACTGCCGCTCACCCCGATGCCGCAGCCCGTCGAGCCGGTCGCCGGGACCAACACCGGATCGGTGAACACCGGGCCCACCGGCACCGGATCGTTCGATCCGTCCGCGGCCGGTTCCTCGAACCTGATCAAGGCGCTCCAGACCGGTTCGGGCCAGTGCAACAACACCGGCCCGATCCCGCCGCTCGACGGACAGCCCGCTCCGTGGTGCGCCCTCTACAAGTGAGCGTGCCCCGCCGCTGAAGCCCGAAACGACGAAAACCCCTGCGGCCCAGGCCGACAGGGGTTTTCTTCTGTTACGACTCAGTCGTTGGCGTGCAGGGCCGCGTTCAGCTCGATGCCGGTGCCCTTGCGGGGCCGCACCTCGACCGCGCCGGTCAGCGAGTTGCGGATGAACAGCAGGTTCGACTTGCCGGACAGCTCACCGGCCTTCACGATCTGGCCGTCGGGCAGCGCCACCTTGGTGCCCGCGGTGACGTAGAGGCCCGCCTCCACCACGCAGTCGTCGCCGAGCGAGATGCCCAGGCCCGAGTTCGCGCCCAGCAGGCAGCGCTCGCCCAGCGAGATGACCTGCTTGCCGCCGCCGGACAGGGTGCCCATGATGGACGCGCCGCCCCCGACATCGGAGCCGTCGCCGACCACCACACCGGCCGAGATGCGGCCCTCCACCATCGAATTGCCGAGCGTGCCGGCATTGAAGTTGACGAAGCCCTCGTGCATGACGGTGGTGCCCGAGGCCAGGTGCGCGCCCAGGCGCACGCGGTCGGCGTCGGCGATGCGGACGCCGGAGGGCAGCACGTAGTCCACCAGGCGCGGGAACTTGTCGACGCCGTACACGGTGACCTGGCCGCGGGCCCGCAGCTTCAGGCGGGTCAGCTCGAACTCCTCGGTCGAGCACGGACCGTGGTTGGTCCACACCACGTTCGCGAGCAGCCCGAAGATGCCGTCGAGATTCGCGCCGTGCGGGCGGACCAGGCGGTGCGAGAGCAGGTGCAGGCGCAGGTAGGCGTCGTGGGTGTCGATCGGCGCGGCGGCCAGGTCGGCGATGACGGTGCGGACCACCACGGTCTCGACCCGCCGGTCCTCGTCGACGCCCGCCGAGGCGGCGAACTTGGCGTACTCGGGATCGGAGGCGTCCAGCCGCACCGTGCCCACCTCGTCGGCGGAGAATTCGCCGAGCGTCGGGTACGGGTACCAGGTGTCGAGGACCGTCCCGTTGACGGTGATGGTGGCGATGCCGACTGCTGCTGCTCCCTGAGTACTCACGTCCCCACACGTTACCGGGCTGCGAATTCATACCGCATGCGGTGCCGATTTGTGCCAACGCAGCCACCGTGCGAAGAACTGCGGTTATTCCTCCTTTATGGTGGATCGAGTGACCATCGATCTGAGAGCCGACCCGATTTCACTCACCGCCGCGCTCGTGGATATTCCGAGCGTCTCTCGGAACGAGAAGGTCATCGCCGACATCGTCGAAAAGGCCCTGCGCGAACAGACCACCGGATTCGAGATCCTGCGCCACGGCAATACCGTGCTGGCGCGGACCAATCGGGGCCTGCCCAGCCGGGTGATCCTCGCGGGGCACCTCGACACCGTGCCGATCGCCGACAATGTGCCCGGCCACTTCGAGACCACCGCCGACGGCGAACGGCAGCTGTGGGGTTGCGGCACCGTCGATATGAAGTCCGGCGACGCGGTCTTCCTGCACCTGGCCGCCACCGTCGCCGACCCCGTGCACGACCTGACCCTCATCTTCTACGACTGCGAGGAGATCGCGGCCGAGTACAACGGGCTGGGCCGCATCGAACGCGAACTGCCCGAATGGCTCGAGGGCGACCTCGCGATTCTCGGTGAGCCGTCCGGCGGCTGGATCGAGGCGGGCTGCCAGGGCACCCTGCGCGTGCGGCTCACCACCGCCGGCGTGCGCGCCCACACCGCGCGAGCCTGGCTGGGGGACAACGCCATTCACCGCCTCGCCCCGATCCTGGAGCGGCTGGCCGGATATCGGGCCCGCGAGGTCGAGATCGACGGCTGCACCTACCGCGAGGGCCTGTCCGCGGTCCGCGTCGAGGGCGGTGTGGCGGGCAATGTGGTGCCCGACGTCGCCACCGTGGACGTGAACTTCCGCTTCGCCCCCGACCGCACCCTGGACCAGGCCACCGAGCACGTGCGCGAGGTGTTCGCCGGACTGGAACTGGAATTCGAGCGCACCGACGGCGCGCCCGGCGCCCTGCCCGGTCTGTCGAATCCGGCCGCCAAGGACCTCATCGAGATCGTGCACGCGCACGGCTCCGGCGGGGTGCGCGCCAAGTACGGCTGGACCGATGTCTCGCGGTTCGCCGCGCGCGGCATGCCCGCGGTGAATTTCGGTCCCGGCGACCCGAACCTGGCGCACAAGCGCGACGAGCACCTGCCCGTCGAGCAGATCACCCAGGTGGCCTCGATGCTGCGCAGCTACCTCACCGGCGAGAAAGCCCGATGAACTGTTCAGCACCACGCTGAACGGGCGACCGACAGCGGTCATGCGCTCGCTGTACGGTTGCCTGTATGTCTGCCGACGGCGAAAACGAGGGTGCGGGTTTGTCGAAGACACCACGGTTCCGGGGCCCGATCATGTTGCGGCGAGACCGCAAGAAGGGCATCGGAACCACCGATCAGCATCTGCTCGACGAGCGCGGTCCGGCCGACTGGGTGCACACCGACCCGTGGCGCGTCCTGCGCATTCAGGCCGAATTCGTCGAGGGCTTCGGCGCTTTGGCGGAGGTGCCGCGCGCGGTGGCCGTCTTCGGCTCCGCCCGCACGCCCGGCGACTCGGCCGAGTATCAGGCCGGGATCGCGATCGGAAACGCCTTGGCCCATGCCGGTTTCGCGGTCATCACCGGCGGCGGGCCGGGCGTGATGGAGGCGGCCAACCGTGGCGCGTCGGAGGCGGGCGGCTATTCGATCGGCCTCGGCATCGAGCTGCCGTTCGAACAACACCTCAATGAGTGGGTCGACCTCGGCATCAACTTCCGATACTTCTTCGCGCGCAAGACCATGTTCGTGAAGTACTCCCAGGCGTTCGTCTGCATGCCCGGCGGCTTCGGCACCCTCGACGAGCTGTTCGAGGCGCTCACCCTGGTGCAGACCCACAAGATCACCCGCTTCCCGATCATCCTCTTCGGCGTTGAATACTGGTCGGGACTGGTGGATTGGATACACAACTCGTTGCTCGGCTCGGCCAAGATCGCAGCCGGAGATCTGGGGCTGTTGCACGTCACCGACAGCGTCGACGAGGTGGTGGAGATCGTCACCCTGGCCGCGCGGGCGCGCCGGGAAATGAACGAGGCGGGGGTGGATGATCAATGGTGAGCGATGCCTACGCGGTCTGCGTGTACTGCTCGGCCAGCGTCGACGATCCGGTGGCACTGGACCTGGCCACCCGGGTCGGCGCCGAGATCGGCCGTCGCGGTTGGCAATTGGTGTCCGGCGGCGGCAACGTCTCCATGATGGGCGCGGTCGCGCAGGCGGCGCGGGCCGCCGGGGCGCATACCGTCGGCGTCATCCCCAAGCATCTGGTGCACAAGGAGGTCGCCGACACCGACGCCGACGAGCTGATCGTCACCGACACCATGCGCGAGCGCAAACAGGTCATGGACGAGCGCGCCGACGCGTTCCTCACCCTGCCCGGTGGCATCGGCACGCTCGAGGAGCTCTTCGAAACCTGGACCGGGGCCTACCTGGGCGTGCACGCCAAACCGGTGGTGGTGCTCGACCCGCAGGACCATTACCGCGGCCTGTTCGACTGGATCGGGGAGCTGCGGGTGCGCGGCTACGCCGGGCTGGAGGCCATCGACCGGGTGCTGGTGACCAAGAGCTTCGACACCGCCTTCGCCGGACTGCGTCTCACCCGCTGACCGGAACTCCACGGTTTCACTCGACAAGATCGGACGAATCGGTCAGGGTAGGCACACGAGAGCGCGGCGTGCGCACGACCCGGTGAGGAGCACAACGAAGTGAGTACCGACGCCCGATCGACGGTGAGCCTGCTCGACCTGGTTCGCGCCCTGCCCGGCATGGCGCGGCAAGCCCCCGGCATGGTCCGCAATGTCGGGCGCCTGCTGGTGAAACCCGGCGACCAGGCCTCGATCGGGCTGTTCTTCCAGCGCGGCGCGGCCAAGCACCCGGACCGGCCCTTCCTGAGATTCGAAGGGCGCGAGTACACCTGGGGCGAGGCCAACGCGCTGGTCAATCGGTACGCGAAGGTGCTCGCGGCGCACGGCGTCACGCGCGGCGACGTGGTCGGCATCCTCATGGTGAACCGGCCCGAGGCGCTGTTCACCGTGCTCGCCACCGTGAAACTCGGCGCCACCGCGGGCCTGCTCAACCACAATCAGCGAGATGTGGTGCTGCAGCACAGCTTCGGGCTGCTGAACTCGGTGCTCGACGTCATCGGCGAGGAGTGCGCCGACGCGCTGGACACCCTCACCGAGGCGCGGCCCGCCCTGCTGTGGACCGAACAGCTGGATGCCGAGGCCGCCACCGCCGACCCTTCGAATCCGACTGTCACCGAACAGATCGCGGCCAAGGAACGCGCCTACCTGATCTTCACCTCCGGCACCACCGGCCTGCCCAAGGCCAGCGTCATGACCCACATGCGCTGGACCAAGTCCATGGCCGGGATCGGCGGGCTCGGCGTGCGACTGGACGGCAAGGACACCCTCTACAGCTGCCTGCCGCTCTATCACAACAACGCCCTCACGGTGGCCCTGTCCTCGGTGATCGCGGGCGGCGCCACCTTCGCGCTGGGCCGCAAGTTCTCGGCCACCCGCTTCTGGGACGAGGCCATCGCCAATCGGGCCACCGCCTTCGTCTACATCGGCGAACTGTGCCGCTACCTGCTCAGCCAGCCCGCCAAGCCCACCGACCGGCAGCACACCATCCGGCTGTGCGTCGGCAACGGCCTGCGGCCCGAACTGTGGGACGAGTTCCAGCAGCGGTTCGGCATCGCGCGGATCGTCGAGTTCTACGGCGCCAGTGAGGGAAACGTCGCCTTCATCAACGCCTTCTCGGTCGACCGCACCGCCGGATTCACCCCGCTGCCCTTCGCCGTCGTGGAATACGACGACGCCACCGGCAAGGCGCTGCGCCACCCCGACGGCCGGCTGCGCCGGGTACCCGCGGGCGGGGTCGGGTTGCTGCTGGCCAAGGTCACCGACCGCTCGCCGTTCGACGGCTACACCGACGCCTCCGCCACCGAATCCAAGCTGGTGCGTGACGGTTTCGCGGACGGCGACTGCTGGTTCGACACCGGCGACCTGGTCCGCGACCAGCGCTTCGGCCACATCGCCTTCGTGGACCGGCTCGGCGACACCTTCCGCTGGAAGGGCGAGAACGTGGCCACCACCGAGGTCGAGGGCGCGTTCGACGGCATCGGCGAGGTCACCCAGGCGGTCGTCTACGGCGTCGACATCCCCGGCACAGACGGCAAGGCCGGCATGGCCGCGGTGACCCTGCACGAGGGCGCGCACTTCGACGGCAAGGTCGCCGCCAAGGCCCTCTACGACCGCCTGCCCACCTACGCGGTGCCGCTGTTCATCCGCGTGGTGCCCGAACTGGAACAGACCTCCACCTTCAAGAACCGGAAGGTGGAACTGCGCAAACAAGGCTGTTCGCCGGACGCCGAGAGCGCTCTCTATGTCCTCGCGGGCCGCGCAGAAGGCTACGTCCCGGCCTATCCCGAATACGTTGCCGATGTCGCCGCGGGGCGTGCGCCCGGCAACTGAATATCGCACCGGGTCACTCTGCTCCAAATCCCTTTACAGCCAGGTCAACCCGGTGTTCGCGGCCCGCCCCGATCTGGACCGACGGAGCGGGGGAGCGAAGCGGAGGAGCGGAGGAGGGAAGATCGGGGTTACGAGGGCCGCGAACCGCCGCAGCGAAGCGGAGGCAAATTAGACGCAGTACAGTCGAGGGCATGTGTGCGCCGTTGCCGACATTGTGCGGGAAGCCGGTGGCGACGGATCGGGCGCTTGTCATGGCGATCGTGAACCGGACGCCGGACTCCTTCTATGACAAGGGCGCGACGTTCACCGACGAGGCCGCCCTGCGGGCCGTGGACACCGCGGTCGCCGGCGGCGCGGATCTGGTCGACATCGGCGGGGTGAAGGCCGGGCCCGGGTCGGACGTGGACGCCGCGGAGGAGTCGCGCCGGGTGGTGCCGTTCGTGGCGGCTATCCGCGAGCGTTATCCCGAGCTGCTGATCAGCGTCGACACCTGGCGGGCCGACGTGGCGCGGGCCGCGGTCGCCGCGGGCGCGGACCTGATCAACGACACCTGGGCGGGCGCGGACCCGGAACTGGTCGGCGTGGCCGCCGAACTGGGTGTGGGAATCGTCTGTTCACATACCGGGGGCGCCATTCCGCGGACTCGTCCGCACCGGGTGCGGTACGCCGATGTAGTGACCGAGGTCACCGAGACGGTGGTGGCCGCGGCCGAAAATGCTGCGGCGGCCGGGGTGGCCAAGGACTCGATTCTGATCGACCCGACCCATGATTTCGGGAAAAATACCTACCACGGGCTCGAATTGTTGCGGGCGATAGACGTTCTTGTGAAAACCGGATGGCCCGTCTTGATGGCGCTGAGCAATAAGGATTTCATCGGAGAGACTCTTGGTGTCGAGCTGTCCGAACGATTGGAGGGCACATTGGCAGCGACTGCTTGGTCGGCCGCCGCGGGTGCTCGCGTCTTCCGAGTGCATGAGGTGGCCCAGACCCGCCGGGTCGTGGACATGATCGCCGCCATCCAGGGTCACCGCCCACCCGCCCGTACTTTGCGAGGTCTCGCATGAAAACAGACTGGGTGAACACCAACACCTTCGACCGTCCCGACTGGTCGGTCCCCGAACTCGTCGCGGCCAAGGGTGACCGCACCGTCTCGGTGGTCCTGCCCGCCCTCAACGAGGAGGCCACCGTGGCCGCCGTGGTGGCCAGCATCCGGCCCCTGCTCGGCACGCTGGTGGACGAACTCGTCGTCCTGGACTCCGGGTCCACCGACGGCACCGCCGCCCGCGCACAGGCCGCCGGAGCCCGCGTGGTCACCCGTGAACAGGCCGTCCCCGAACTCGACCCGGTCCCCGGCAAGGGCGAATGCCTGTGGCGGTCGCTGGCCGTCACCAGCGGCGACCTCATCGCCTTCGTCGACTCCGACCTCATCGACCCCGATCCGAACTTCGTGCCGAAGCTGCTGGGCCCGCTGCTCACGATCGATGGCATGCACCTGGTCAAGGCGTACTACCGCCGTCCGCTGCGCACCGGCGAATCCGTCGACCACCACGGCGGCGGCCGCGTCACCGAACTGGTGGCCCGCCCGCTGCTGGCCGCGCTGCGCCCCGAACTCTCGAATGTGCTGCAGCCCTTGGGCGGCGAGTACGCGGGCACCCGCGAACTGCTCACCGCGGTGCCCTTCGCTCCGGGCTACGGCGTGGAGATCGGCCTGCTGCTCGACACCTACGACCTGCTCGGCCTCTCCGCCATCGGACAGGTGAATCTCGGTGTCCGCCAGCACCGCAACCGCCCGCTGGCCGACCTGGGCGTCATGAGCCGCCAGATCCTGGGCACCGTCCTGGGCCGCAGCGGCATCCAGGACTCGGGCGCCGCGCTGACCCAATTCCCCATGGTGGCAGGCGAATTCATCGCGAACACGACGGATGTCTCGCTCGCCGACCGCCCGCCGATGAACACCCTGCGCTCCGAGGAGGCCGCGGCCTGAGGGAGCGCCCGACCCAGAGGTTCGCGGCGCAAGCGGGGGAGGCGGAGCGCTCGTTCTGGACTGAGTGGAGGGGAGGGGCGGAGGGAGGGAAGAACGAGACCTCCAGGGCCGCGAACCCGCCCGGAGCGAAGCGCAGGGCAATCAGGCTCTGTCGTGGCGATAGATCGGGGTGAGCAGGTCCGCCTCGATCGGCTCCCCCGTGGAGCGGTCGTAGCGGACGCCGACCACCGCCGAGAACGGATGGGTGGCCGCCCGCTCGTGCAAAGTCGCGAGCCGGGTGGCCAGCAGCCGGATCGCCCCCAGGGAGGCGGGCGGATGCAGGCCGTCGATGACCAGCACGCTGCCCTTGCCGTCCGGGCGGGGGAGGCGGGCCAGGTAGGCGATGTCGTAGGGCTCGGTGCCGCCCGGGCGGTAGACCCGCCGCGCGGCCCGGTCCTCGATACCCCGCCGCACCCGGCCGGCCCGGGCCACCGTGCGGCGCAGCCGGGGATCGGCGGCCACCAGATAGCGCAGGCTGGGTGACAACTCGGGCCCGCCGAGCACGATCAGGCCGTCCCGGTCCAGATCGAGCGGGCGGCCGGGTAGGAACCGCTGGACATTCGCGGTGAAGCCGAGTTCGCGCAGCAGCTCCACCAGCCGGTGCGGCGCGGCCGCGTCGGGCGCGCCGACCAGGGCCATGGAGCGGGTGGTGCTGCGCACGTCCGGCGTGAGGATGGTGAGCGGACCGTGACCGAAGAACAGGCCCTCGGGCACCGGGCCCTGCGTGCTCACCTGATGGATGCGGGCGCGGGAAAGGCCCGCGGCCGCACCGATTCTGGCGAACGTCCAGCCCTCGGCATGTAGTTCGCGGATGACTGCGCGGCGGATGCGCGTCAGCTCATTGATCTGCTGCTGCGCGGCTGCCACGCCTTCGGTGGCGGCTTTCAGGCGTTCGACCTTGTCCTCGATCGCGAATACCCGGGCCACCTCGTCGGCCGACATGTGCGCAGTCTAGATAGCTGGACAGCATCATGCGTCAAGTCCGGTAGACAGAATTGATCTCAGGTGGCGTCGGGATCCACCGGCGGACGTTCGTTGCGCTCCAGAGGTTTCTGTTCCGGTGGCATGGAAATCGGGCCGTATCCGGTATTGCTGGAGCCGTTTCCGCTGTTCGCGGCGCTGCCCGGCTTGTCGAATTTGGTCAGGTCGGTGAAGCTGTTCAGGATCGAGTCGTCCCCGTCCAGCAGGTGTTTGGTCACCACCGACCGTGGATTCATACTCCGCAGTTCGTTCAACTGCTCCAACGGTTTCCGGATCTCGTCGAATTCCGGGCCGAGCTCATCGCGCAATTGCTGGGAAGCGCCGGTGGCGTAATCGCGAGCCTGTTTCAAGGCGTGCGCGGTCCAGCGAACGGCGCCCGGCAGTCGCTCCGGACCCAGAATCACGAGGGCGGCGACAAGCAGAATGAGCATCTCGCCCCAGCCGATATTGCTGAACACGAGTACAGGCTACCTACCCGTTCTTCTTATCCGTTTCCAGCGTCACCGGAACATCGACCTCACGGCCGTCGCGAATGAGTTTCACGTTCACCGTCTGACCGATTTCGTGGGACTGCACCGCCACGGTGAGCTCCTCCGGACCCGACACGTCGCGGTCGCCGACCTTCACGATGACGTCGCCCTCGACGATGCCCGCCTTGGCGGCCGGGCCGCCGGCCTGCACGTCGGCCACCGCCGCGCCGCTCATCACGTCATTGGCGACCAGCTTGGTCTTGGCGCTCACGCCCAGCATGGGGTGGAACACCTCACCGTTGCGAATCAGCGCCTGCGAGATGCGCTTGACCTGATCGACCGGGATCGAGAAGCCCAGGCCCACCGAACCGCCGCTCTCGGACTTGATGGCCGAGTTGATGCCGATCAGCCGGCCCTGCATGTCCACCAGCGCGCCACCGGAGTTGCCGTGGTTGATCGCGGCGTCGGTCTGCACGGCGTCCAGCGTGGCGTCGGTGTCGGTGCCCTCGCCGCCCACCTTCACCGGCCGGTGCAGCGCCGACACGATGCCGGAGGTGACCGTCTTCTCCAGGCCCAGCGGGGAGCCCAGCGCCAGCACCTCGTCGCCGACCTGCACGTCGCCGGAATTGCCGAGCTGGATCACCGACAGGTTCTTCACGTCGACCTTGAGCACCGCCAGGTCCGTCTTGACGTCGCGCCCGACGATGCGGGTCGGCACCCGCTGGCCGTCGGAGAACACCACGTCCAGCTTGGCCTTGCCCGACTTGTCATTGGCGGCCAGCGAGATCACGTGATTGTTGGTGACGATGTAGCCCTCGCCGTCGATCACCACGCCCGAACCGGTGGAACCGGTGTCGCCCAGCCAGGCGCGGACCGTCACCACCGCGGGCATCACCGCGTTGACCACCTTGGTGATCTGGTTGTGCGATTCGGGGGCCGCGGGCGCGGACTGCAGTGTCACCTTGCGCGACAGCAGCGCCGAACTCGACGAGCCGGTGACCGAGCCGACGAAACCACCGATCAGGCCGATCACCGCGGCGATGGCCGCCAGCAGCGACAGCGCCCGCCACGACACCCGGCCACCGAACAGCACCTCCCGCGCACCCAGCTTGGGTCCGGGGGTGAGTGGCGGCGCCGGGGGCTGCGGCACGGCCGGAGTGGCCAGGCGCGCGGCCGAATTCGGATCCCGCCACGGGTCGGCGGGCACGCTCGACGCGGCGCTCTCGCCCTTGGCCTCGGGATCGCGCTGCAACAGCTCGGACGAACCCTCCGGACGCCCGAACGCCTCGGCCAGCACCGAATCCGGCGGCCGGTTCTGAATCTCGGAGCCCCCCGCGGCTGCCGCGGCCGCCGCACCCGCGGTGCGGGCCGCGAACGAGCCGTTCTGGCCGTTCGGGCGGCGGAAAGCGCGCGCGGTGTGATTGTCCACATGCGGCCGGTACACCGGCCGCGGCCCCAGCACCGGTGCGTCCGACGGCCGCAGGTTCCCCCGATCGGCCGCCGAATCGGAGGTCGCCTCCCGGTCGGGCTCGGGCCCGGTGTTCTTCGATTCGGTGGTCACGCTATGGACTCTACTTGCGCCACCATGAGGTCCACCGTCTGCTGTCGAACGAATCTTGGCGCAGCCCGAAGGAACTCATGCCGCGCGCCAGCGGACCCCGATCCCGATCGGCCGGATCCGGCGCGGGGTGATTGGCGCACTCCTGCAACAGCGCCCGCGGAATCCGGCTCAGCGTGTCGTGCAGGCTCAGCGGCGCGGAGATCTGATCCGAGGACTGCCGCAGCGCGATCCGCGCCTGCTGCTGGGCGTCCACCTCGGCCGCGCACTCGCGGCACACGGAGATGTGGTGGGCGGCACGCAGATACGCGTTCATCCGTAGTTCGCCGTCCACGTAGGCGGCGATGGCCTCACTGGCCAGATGCTCGGTGGGGGCGAAACGCGGGGGACGACGGTGCGGTCGGTCCTCGCCGTTCATACGCTGCACACCCTTCCGGACGATTCGAGTTCTTCGGGCGAGCGCTGCCCGCGGGTCACCCGATCTGCTCGGCGGCGATGCGCCGCTCCACCCCATTATGCTCGAGTTGCTCGCGCAGTGCCTGACGTCCTCGGTGGATGCGGCTGCGCACGGTGCCCAACTTGACGCCCAGCGTCGCGCCGATCTCCTCGTACGACAGACCCTCGATGTCACAGAGCACCACGGCGGCACGGAACTCCGGGGCCAGCGAGTCCAGCGCGGACTGCAGATCCGGGTCCAAGTTGGCGTCGTGGTAGGCCTGCTCCGGATCGGGACCCTCGGACGGGACGCGGTCGTAGTCCTCGGGCAGCGCCTCCATGCGGATGCGGTTGCGGCGGCGGACCATGTCCAGGAACAGGTTCGTGGTGATGCGGTGCAGCCAGCCCTCGAAGGTGCCGGGCTGGTAGTTCTGCAGCGAACGGAAGACCCGGATGAAGGTCTCCTGGGTCAGGTCCTCGGCGTCCTGCGGGTCACCGGTGAGGCGGTAGGCCAGGCGGTACACGCGGTCGGCGTGCTCACGGACCAGTTCGTCCCAGGTGGGCATGACATTGCGGTCGCCGGTGGCGTCGAAGGCGGCGGTCCCGGTGAGGGCGGCCTCGTCGTCGGCGGGGGACAGCAGCGACACACCGTCCAGCGGGGTGTCGCTGTCGTGCGGCTGAATCTGCGGGTGCAGGGTGTTGGCGTGTTCACGCGCCGCGTCGACCATGTGGATGGGGTTACCTCCTACTCGGGACCGTGAACCTCGGTTACCGGTGTCAACCCATCCGTTCGATCGGCTGTTCCCGTTCCCCGAGACCGCGGTCGCTGGCCTGGCGTGAGCATTACTCTGGTCGGTCGTGATGTGGCAGCCGTATGCAGAGGCTGAGGGACACCTGAGAAAAATCGCCACACCGGCCGGTCACCGCCACGCCTTACCGGTGTATCGCCATTAGCCTCTACTGCGTGAGCCTGACTCCCGCGGCACAGAACCTGCAGCGCAACCTCGAATACGTCGAGGAATCCGTCGCCGAGGACGACATCCTCGTCGGCGCGCGCGAACGCGCCCTCGAACTCGGCGCCGCCCCGATCGCGCCGGCCGTCGGCGCACTGCTCAGCATGTACGCCCAGTTGCTCGGGGCGCGGGCCGTGGTCGAAGTCGGCACCGGGGCGGGGGTGAGCGGGCTGTGGCTGCTCGACGGCATGCGCGAGGACGGCACGCTGACCACCATCGACTCCGAGCCCGAGCATCAGCGCGCGGCCCGCGAGGCGTTCCGGTCGGCCGAGATCGCGCCCGCGCGCACCCGGCTCATCAACGGCCGCGCCCTCGACGTGCTGCCGCGACTCGCCGACGGCGCCTACGACCTGGTCTTCATCGACGCCGCGCCGCTCGAGCACCCGCAGTACGTGGCGCAGGCGGTGCGGTTGCTGCGCGAGGGCGGGGCGATCCTGCTGCACAACGCGCTGCTCGGCGGGCGGGTGCCGGATCCGAACCAGCGCGACCCGCAGACCACGGCCGTGCGCGCCGCCACCCGGGCGATCGCCGAGGATCCGGATCTGACCAGCGTGCTGATCCCGGTGGGGGACGGCCTGCTCTGCGCCTCGCGCGGCTGAGATCCGGTGCCTCGCGCGGCTGAGATTCCAGCGCGCGGGGCGAGAACCCCACGCCCGGTGGTGATTTCGACGTCGCCGGGGTGTTCCGCCCGGCGATAGTCCGCACGGGGATCATTGCTCGCAGGCGTTTGTCCGCGCGCGGAAAATACCCGATGCGCACGCCAGATTTCTCTGATGACCAATCGGACCGAATGGGTCCCGCGCTCCCTCTTGCGCTCGCTTTGAACGAGTGTTTAATCTGTTGAACGTGCGTTCAATCGACGATCTGACCACCCGGGCGCGGATTCGCGACGCCGCGATCACCGTGTTCGGGGAGCAAGGGTTCGGGGTCGGCGTGCGTGCCATCGCCACCGCCGCCGGGGTGTCCCCCGGGCTGGTCATCCACTATTTCGGGTCCAAGGACGGACTCCGGGAGGCGTGCGACGACCAGGTGCGCGCGACCGTCAAGGCCGCCAAACTGGAGTCGGTCCAGGACCCCTCGCCCACCGCGACGATGCGGCAGCTCGCCGAGATCGAGGAATTCGCGCCGCTGATGGCCTACCTGATGCGCAGTCTCCAGGCGGGTGGGCCACTGCTGCGGAACTTCTTCGAGCACATGGTCGAGGACACCGAGCTGTACCTGCGGGCCGGGATCGCGTCCGGCACCGTGCGGGCCGTGCCCGACATCCCGGGCATGGCGCGCTACATCGCCACCCAGAACGGCGGCGGCATGATGATGTTCCTGCAGCTGTACGCGGCCGAGCACGACGGGCCCGTGGACTACCGGAAGGCGTTGCGCGACTACGCCGATCACATGATGCTGCCCGCGCTCGAGCTCTACAGCTCCGGCCTGCTGGCCGACCGCACCATGCTGGACGCCTACCTCCACCAGCAAGCCGAATAATCCCTCGGCTCCCCACAATCGTTTTCCTACAAGGAGATTCGATGACCACTCCCGCCACCCCGGCGATCGAAGTCCGGGACCTGCACAAGAACTTCGGGCAGGTGCGCGCGCTGGACGGCCTCGACCTCGAGGTCGCGCACGGCGAGGTGCACGGCTTCCTCGGGCCGAACGGGTCCGGGAAGTCCACCACCATCCGCGTCCTGCTCGGCATCCTGTCCCGCACCTCGGGCCAGGCCCGGGTGCTGGGCCGTGACCCGTGGACCGACGCGGTGGCGCTGCACCGCGACATCGCCTACGTACCCGGCGATGTCACGCTGTGGCCCTCGCTGTCCGGCGGTGAGACCATCGACCTGCTGGCCCGCATGCGCGGCGGCATCGACGAGGCCCGGCGCGCCGAACTCATCCAGCGCTACGAGCTGGACCCGACCAAGAAGGCGCGCACCTACTCCAAGGGCAATCGGCAGAAAGTGGCGCTGGTGTCGGCGTTCTCGTCGAACGCGCGACTGCTGCTGCTCGACGAACCCACCTCCGGACTGGACCCGTTGATGGAGCAGGTGTTCGGCGAATGCGTGGCCGAGGCGGTGGCGCGCGGCACCACCGTGCTGCTGTCCAGCCACATCCTGTCCGAGGTGGAGAAGCTGTGCCAGCGGGTCACCATCATCCGAGCCGGCAAGACGGTGGAGACCGGCACGCTCGCGGAGATGCGGCACCTGTCGCGCACCTCCATCACCGCCGAGATGATCGGCAGCCCAGGAGATCTCGGCCGGGTGCCCGGCGTCGAGGACATCAGCGTCGAGGGCAACACCCTGCACTGTCAGGTCGACAGCGAACACCTCGGCGAACTCATCCGGATGCTCGGTGACGCGGGGGTGCGCAGCCTGGTCAGTCAGCCGCCGACCCTGGAAGAACTGTTCCTGCGCCACTATTCGCTCGACGGCGGCGCGCCCGCCGACGAGCGCGAGAAGGTGTCGAAATGACCGCCGTCACCGCCACCGCGCCCCGAATCGCCGAATCACCGTTGCGGGCGGCCGATTTCACCGGTACCGGGCAGCTGCTGCGGCTGTATCTGCGGCGCGATCGGATCGTGCTGCCGCTGTGGGTGCTGCTGCTGTCGCTGCCGCTGGGCAGCGTCTACATCAAGAGCGTCGAGAAGGTGTACGGCACACCGCAGGATCTGGCGCACTTCGCGGCCGGCATCCTCGCCAGTCCCGCCCAGCTCGCCATGTACGGGCCCGTCTACAACCCCACCGACCTGGGGGCCGTGGGCATCTGGAAGGCGGGGATGTTCCACACGCTCATCGGCATCGCCACCATCCTCACCGTCATCCGGCACACCCGCGCCGATGAGGAGACCGGCCGCACCGAACTGCTGGCCGCCACCCGAGTGGGACGCTTCGCGGGCCTCACCGCGGTGCTGATCTTGACCTACGGCGCGGCGCTGGCCACGGGGCTGCTCGGATTCGTCAGTCTCGCGGGCACGTCGGTCGCGAAGACCGGGTCGCTGGCGTTCGGGCTGGCGCTGGCCGCGTCCGGCATCGTGTTCGCCTCGGTCGCGGCGGTCACCGCGCAGCTGTCGGTGAGCGCGCGGGTGGCGCGCGGACTGGCCTTCGCGGTGCTGGGCGTCACCTACACGCTGCGGGCCATCGGCGACGCGCGCGCCGGAGACGGGCCGACCAGTCCGCTCACCTGGCTCTCGCCGCAGGGCTGGTCACTGCAGGTGCGGCCGTACGCGGGCGACCACCTCGCCATCCTGCTGCTGCACCTGGCCGCTACCGTGGTGCTGACCGTGGCCGCGTATTACCTGCTGGCACACCGGGATATCGGCGCGGGCATGATCGCCGAACGACCCGGCGCGGCCGGCGCCGGGCCCGGCCTGCGGGGCCCGTTCGGACTCGCGTGGCGGTTGCAGCGCGGCACCCTGCTGGCCTGGACCATCGGGCTCGGGTTGTACGGACTGCTGATCGGCAGCGTGATCCACGGCATCGGTGACGAGCTCGGCGCCAGCCAGACCATCAAGGACCTGATCACCCGCATGGGCGGCTCGGACTCGCTGGAGAAGGCGATGGTGAACTACGCGTTCACCATGGTCGCGGTCGGCGCGGCCGCGTACGCGGTATCGGCCACCCTGCGGCTGCACGCCGAGGAGAGCACCGCGCACGCCGAGACCCTGCTCACCGGTGCGGTGTCGCGAACCCGCTGGGTGGCATCGCATCTGGCGTACGGGCTGCTCGGGCCGCTGCTGGCCCTGATCATGTCGGCCGGGCTCGCCGGGCTGGTCTACGGCCGTGCCGCCGGGGACGTCGGCGACAAGCTGAGTCAGACCCTGGCCGCGGCTCTGGTGCAGGTGCCCGCGGTGTGGACCTTCGCGGCCATCACCGTGGCCCTGTTCGGACTGCTGCCGCGCTGGAGTTCCGTCGCCTGGGGTGTGCTGACCGCCGCCATCGCCGCGTTCCTGCTCGGCTCGCTGTCCGGTGCGCCGCAATGGCTGCGCGATCTGAACCCCTTCGAACACGCGCCCAAGGTGCCGGGCGCGGCGTTCACCGCCACCCCGATCGTGGTGCTGCTACTGGTCGACGTGGCCTTGATCACGGTGGGGCTCATCGCATTCCGCCGCCGGGACCTGCGCTCGGCGTGACGGCGACCGCCCCGCGAACGGCCGCTCCGGAC
>NZ_JBHWHH010000029.1:0-54483 GCF_042732555.1 Nocardia sp. NPDC059764 | reverse complement strand
TTCCCTCCTCCGCTCCTCCAAGGCGCAGGTCTATGGAGCCGTTCGCTCCCCCCGCTCCAAGGCGGAGGTCTATCAAGCCGCAGTCCAGAATCGAGACGGCCGCGAACCTCTGGGTGACCGGGTACAACTGTGCCCGCCCCAGATCCGGGACGGGCACAATTCAGAGGTTCAGCGCGAGCTCAGTGCTCGCCGCCCTTCTTCTCCGCCCGGGCGGGCTCGGGGCGCGGGTTATTCGGGCCGGCGTCGACCGGGGTGTTGACGACGACGGTGCCGGCCTGCTTGAAGTTGAAGGTGAGCGGGTAGGTCAGACCCGGGTTCACGTCCTTGGCGAGGCCGGTGACCTCGACCAGAATCGGCTTGGCGTTCGGGTCCGCGACCTTGTCCGAGGCGGGCTGACCGGCGTTGCGCTCGTGCACGTCGGCCGCCTGGGCGGCGTCCTTGGCGGTCGGCTTGTCGGCGACGACGGCGCTGGACGGCTTGATCTCGATCTTGCCGTCGAGCTTGACCGTGCCCAGGCCCTCGGCGGTGATGCTGACCAGCTCGTCGGTCTTGCTGTCGCTCATGTTCACGGCGGTGAAGGCCAGCACGGCCTTGCCACCCTTGGTGTTGCCGGATTCCTCGCCCTGCGGCAGCAGGAAGCGCACGTCGCGCAGCGCGATGGACCCGACATTGGCGGTGCTGCCGTTGACGGCGGCGACCTGGGTGGCGGTCTGCGAGATCTGACCGGCGCCGCAACCCGACAGCGCGAGCACCGCACCCGCAGCGAGTGCAGCAACTGTCACGGCACGCCGCCGCGACTTCGACGCAGTGGTGGCTTTCAGGGCAGTCACGGTGTCCTCCATGTCGACCGGGCTCACTCCACTATGGAGAGTAGTAGTCAATGAGAGTAGTGCGTCGCTTCCCCCGTGCTACACGCGGGCGGTGTCGTGCGCGCGTCACGCGGTATCGGTTGCGAGCGTCGTGCGATATCGGTTCGAGCGTCGGGTGGTATCGGGCGAGCGCGTCACGGATCACATGGAGCGACCGGGTGGGATGTGTCAGGGGGCCTGACAGAGATTCCGAGACGAGTTCTCGTGAGCGGCATTGCCGTTTATGCGAGGGTGCCCGGTCGCGTATGCGAACTACGCACTCGCATATGCGCGCGAACAGTGCGATGTTCTATCCCCTTATGCCGCAACGGGATGCACACGATTCGTCATCTGTCAACCCCCGCCGCCGCTCCGTTGTGGCCCTGACCTGCGCCGTTGATCGCGCCGTTACCGAGTCGCATGTTAAACTGTGAACATCGAAAGGGGCACGGGACACATGATTTTTAAGGTCGGAGACACCGTCGTTTACCCCCACCACGGAGCGGCGCTGATCGAAGCTATCGAAACCCGCACCATCAAGGGTGTACAAAAGGAGTATCTGGTCCTGAAGGTCGCACAGGGCGACCTGACCGTTCGGGTTCCCGCAGAGAATGCGGAGTATGTCGGCGTCCGCGACGTCGTCGGCCAGGAGGGCTTGGACAAGGTCTTCCAGGTCCTGCGGGCTCCGCACACCGAAGAGCCGACCAACTGGTCCCGCCGCTACAAGGCCAACCTCGAGAAGCTCGCCTCCGGCGATGTGAACAAGGTGGCCGAGGTCGTTCGCGACCTGTGGCGTCGTGAGCAGGACCGCGGCCTGTCCGCCGGCGAGAAGCGGATGCTGGCCAAGGCCCGTCAGATCCTCGTCGGTGAGCTCGCGCTCGCGGAAGGCACTGACGACGTCAAGGCGGAGACCCTGCTCGACGAGGTTCTCGCAGCGGCCTCCTGACCGTGAAAACAACACCCGGCGACGGCGTTCGTGTCGTCGCCCTGGTTCCTGCCGCCGGCATGGGCGTGCGTCTCGGTGAGAACAAGCCGAAGGCCTTCGTCCACGTCGGCGGCAGTCCCATGCTCACTCTCGCGGTCCAGGGGCTGATCGATTCCGGGTCGGTCGACGACGTTGTGGTTATGGTGCCCGCCGAACTCGTCGCACAGACCAGAGCCCTGCTGCCCGACTCCGACGTCCCCGTGCACGTGGTCGCCGGCGGCGCCGAGCGGACCGATTCGGTGCGGGCCGGCCTCGCGGCAGCCCCCGACGCCACCCTGGTGCTGGTGCACGACGCCGCCCGGGCCCTGACTCCCCCGGCCCTGATCACCCGGGTCGTGGACGCGCTACGCGCGGGTGCGCGGGCCGTGGTGCCCGCCCTGCCGGTGGCCGACACCATCAAATCCGTGGACGCCTCGGGCGCGGTGACCGGCACGCCGGACCGCTCCGAGCTGCGCGCCGTCCAGACTCCGCAGGGCTTCGACGCCGAACTGCTGCGCTCCGCCTACGCTGTGGGTACACAGGCGACCGATGACGCGGGGTTGGTGGAGATGCTGGGTGCGACCGTCGAGACGGTGCTCGGCGACGCCCTGGCTTTCAAGATCACTTCGCCCCTCGATCTGGTCCTGGCCAATACCCTGGCCGCCCGCCGTGATTCGCCCGACACCGCAGGCGGGCTGGACACGACACGCGCGGCGGTGATCGCACCGTGACGGATCCGATGAGCCTGCGCACCGGCATCGGCAGCGATGTCCACCCCATCGAACCCGGCCGCCCCTGCTGGATGGCGGGCCTGCTGTTCGAGGGCGACAGCGGCTGCGAGGGCCACTCCGATGGCGATGTCGCCGCCCACGCGCTCTGCGACGCCCTGCTCTCGGCCGCCGGACTCGGCGATGTCGGCGCGGTCTTCGGCACCGGCCGTCCCGAATGGGAGGGCGTGTCCGGCGCGGCCATGCTGAAAGAAGTCCGGCGACTGCTCGACGAGGCCGGATTCTCGATTGTCAATGCGGCTGTACAGGTCATCGGAAACCGGCCCAAAATCGGTCCCCGGCGGGCCGAGGCGCAACAGGTGCTGGGTGAGATCCTGGGTGCGCCGATCTCGGTGTCGGGCACCACGACCGACGGTCTGGGCCTCACCGGCCGCGGCGAGGGCGTGGCCGCGGTGGCCACCGCCCTGCTGTGTTGCCGCGCCTGACGCACCCGTAATCCGCCCATTTCCCAACAGCTAGGATGCTCTGTCGTGACTCTGCGCCTTTTCGACACCGAGACGCGGACCCTGCGTGATTTCACGCCGCTGGTCCCCGGCAAAGCCTCGGTGTACCTGTGCGGCGCGACCGTTCAGGGGGAACCCCACATCGGGCACGTGCGCAGCGGCGTCGCCTTCGACGTGCTGCGACGGTGGCTGGCCGCCAACGGTTTCGACGTGGCCTTCATCCGCAATGTCACCGATATCGACGACAAGATCCTGACCAAGGCCGCCGAGCACGGCCGCCCGTGGTGGGAGTGGGCGGCCACACACGAGCGCGCCTTCGACCAGGCCTACGAGACGCTCGGGGTGCTGCCGCCGTCCGCGGAGCCGCGCGCGACCGGGCACATCACCCAGATGGTCGGGATGATGGAACGGCTCATCGAGCGCGGCCACGCCTATGCCTCCGACGGCAATGTCTATTTCGATGTGCTGAGCTTCCCGGATTACGGAAAGTTGTCCGGGCACAAGCTCGATGACGTGCATCAGGGCGAGAGCGCCGGCACCGGCAAGAAGGATCCGCGCGATTTCACGCTGTGGAAGGCCGCGAAACCCGGTGAGCCGAATTGGCCGTCGCCGTGGGGTCCCGGCCGACCCGGCTGGCATTTGGAATGCTCCGCCATGGCCGAGTTCTATCTCGGTCCGGAATTCGATATTCATTGCGGTGGAATGGATCTGGTTTTCCCGCACCACGAGAACGAGATCGCGCAGTCGCGAGCGGCGGGCGACGGATTCGCGCGCTACTGGCTGCACAACGGCTGGGTGACCATGGGCGGCGAGAAGATGTCCAAGTCGCTGGGCAATGTGCTGTCCATTCCGAATGTGCTGGAACGGGTCGGGGTGCGCGCGGTCGAATTGCGCTACTACCTCGGCAGCGTGGGCTACCGGTCGATGGTCGAATATTCCGATCAGGCGCTGACCGAGGCCGCCGCCGGATACCAGCGCCTCGAGGCGTTCGTGCTGCGGGTCGCCGAGCGCACCGGTGACGTGCCGGTCGGCACCTGGACCCCGGCCTTCGCCGAGGCGCTCGACGACGATCTCGGTGTTCCGCAGGCGCTGGCCGCGATTCACGGCGTGGTGAGCGAGGGCAACAAGGCGCTCGACGCCGGGGACCTCTCTGGCGCGCGCATGCTCGCCGGTCAGGTCCGGGCCATGCTGGGCATTCTCGGCGTGGACCCGCTGGACGCGCACTGGGCCGCGCCCGCCGACAACTCGAACGCCATCGCCGCGCTGGACGTGCTGATCGGCGCGGAACTGGACCGGCGGCAGCAGGCGCGCGCCGACAAGGATTGGGCCACCGCCGACGGGGTCCGCGACCGGCTGCAGGCCGCGGGCGTCGAGGTCACCGACACGCCGCAGGGCGCGGAGTGGGCCTTGTCCAAGGAGAAGAAGTAGCGGTTCCGAGCAGGAGCGGCGGTTCCCGGACGGTGTGGCGGAGCGCACCGAATTCGGGACCGCGGCCCAGCGTGGGGCACAATTCTCAGTGACCCTCCGGCAATGCCAGGCCCGGAGGATGTTCGAGATGGGCGCAGCCGCACGCTGCGCCGACCGGAGGCAGGTTTCCCGCAGGATCGAGAGTGAGCGGGTTCGTCCCGCGCCCGGCTCGAGGCGGGTTCACCGCGTGCTGTGTGCATTAACAGATTCGGAAGGCGAAGTGATGGCAGGCAACTCCCAGCGACGCGGGGCGACCCGGAAGACCGGAAGCAAGAAGGGCGCGGTCGTCGGTTCCGGCGGGCAGCGCCGGCGCGGGCTCGAGGGTAAGGGGGCGACCCCCAAGGCCGAGGACCGCGTCTATCACGTCGCCGCCAAGCGCGCGAAGGCGAAGGCCAAGGCCGAGGCGACGGCCGCCACCACCCGGTCGCGCAATGCCTCGCGGCCGATCGCGGGCCGCAAGGACAACGAGGGTCCCGAGCTGGTGCTCGGCCGGAACCCGGTCGTGGAGTGCCTGCGCGCCGGCGTGCCCGCGACCGCCCTGTACGTCGCCAACGGCACCGAGAACGACGACCGGCTCTCCGAGGCGGTGAAGACGGCCGCCGAGATCGGCATCTCGATCCTGGAGGTGCCGCGCACCGACCTGGACAAGATGAGCCACAACGGCATGCACCAGGGCATGGCGCTGCAGGTGCCGCCGTACAAGTACGCGCATCCCGACGACCTGGTGGACCGGGTGCACAGCTCGGGCGAGCCGGCGCTGATCGTGGCGCTGGACAACATCACCGACCCGCGCAACCTGGGCGCGGTCATCCGGTCCGTGGCGGCGTTCGGCGGGCAGGGCGTGGTCATCCCGCAGCGGCGCAGCGCCAGCGTCACCGCGGTGGCGTGGCGTACGAGCGCCGGCGCGGCGGCGCGGCTTCCGGTCGCGCGGGCCACGAATCTGACTCGCACGCTGAAGGATTGGGCCAACAAGGGCTACCAGATCGTCGGGCTCGACGCGGGCGGGGACACCACCCTCGACGAATTCGACGGCAGCGCACCGACGGTCGTCGTGGTCGGCTCCGAGGGCAAGGGGCTCTCGCGGCTGGTGCGCGAGAATTGCGATTCGATCCTGAGCATTCCGATGGCGGGGCCGGTGGAGTCGCTGAACGCGTCGGTGGCGGCGGGCGTCGTGCTGGCCGAAGTGGCTCGCCAGCGCCGCTCCTGACCCCAAATCGGTCGCTCGACCATCACTGTGGGGCGTCCAGTTCCGCCTCGATAATCAAGTGGCCCAAGCGAACACCGCGCGTCCACCTGCCGCGCGGTGCCTTTCGCCCGTAAACTTTGGCGGTGGTCTTCGATCAGCCGCCCCTCGGGTCCCCCGTCGAGCACGAGCACGCAACCGCCGTCCTGCTACTGGGCGCGCTCAGCGTGTTCTGCTGCGGCGCGCTGGGACCGATCGCGTGGGCCCTCGGCCGCCGCGCGCTCAACGACATCGAGGAGGGCGGGGGCCGCTTCGGCGGCCGGGTGCAGGTCCTGGTCGGCTACGTCCTCGGCGTCATCGGGACGTTCATGATGGTCGTGTTCGGCAGCATCTTCCTGATGATGGTGATCAGCGGACGGGCCTGATCATCAGTCCAGGCCGGGGCGCTGCTCGCCGCCGGTGATGCCGTCCCATGCGGGCCATTCCCCCGCGACGCTGCCGGTCCATTTCGGCGGGCGGCGGTCCTTCAAGGCCGCGACGCCTTCGCCGCCGTCGGCGCTCTTGGCGACATAGTCGTTGAGCTCGGTTTCCAAGCGGCCCACGGTGTCCGGGTCCATGGTGGGGGCCTCCCAGAGCAGGCGCTTGGACAGCGCCACCGGGAGCGGGGCCGAGCCGTGGGCGATGTCGTGGGCCACCTCGAGGGCGGTGGGCAGGACCTCGGCGGCGTGCAGGCAGGAGTTGGCGATGCCGAGCGCGTACGCCTCGTCACCGTCGAAGGTGCGACCGGTGAGCAGCAGGTCGGCGGCACGGGCGCTGCCGATCAGGCGAGGCAGGGTCCAGTGCGCGAAGCCGTCGGCGAGCGCGCCGCGGCGGACCTGGTTGAGGGCGTACACGGCGTCGCGGGCCAGGTAGCGCAGGTCGCACTGCAGCGCGATCTCCAGGCCGATGCCGACGGCGTGCCCGTTCACGGCGGCGATGACCGGTTTTCGGATCCGGAACGGCGCCGGGTCGATGAGGCCGTTGACCTCGCCGACCTTGAGCGACAGATCCGCGCCCGCGCAGAACGCGGGCGCGGTGCCGGTGATGACGACCGCGCCGATGGCGTCATCGTTGTCGCAGCGGCGCAGGGACGCACCGAGTTCCGACGCCATGGCCGGAGTCAGCGCGTTCTGCTGGGCGGGCCGGTTGAGCGTCAGGACCGCGACGCCCCCGGAGACGTCCACAAGCAATTCCGAACTCATGCGGTGCATATTATGCCCTCCGCTCCGCTCCGGGCGGGTTCGCGGCAAGGCGCAGGTCTAGGGAGCCGTGGTCCCGATTCTTCCCTCCTCCGCTTCGCTCCCCCGCTCCAAGCGCGGGGAGGCGGAGCGCAGTCCAGAATCGGGACGGCCGCGAACCTTCGAGTGTTCGCAATATGGGCCGCCATTGATGCTGGCGGGTAGGGCTATCCGCGGAGGATCTGCCGGCCGATGGCGTACTTGTGCACCTCGGTCGGGCCGTCGTAGAGGCGGAAGGCGCGCATGTCGCGGAAGATCATCTCGACCACGGTCTCGTCGGAGATGCCGATGCCGCCGAGCACCTGGACGCAGCGGTCGGTGACCTTGAACAGTTCCTCGGAGACGGAGGACTTCGCGATCGAGGACTCGTGGCGGGCCTTGTGGCCCTGATCCATCAGCCAGCAGGCGTGCCAGATGGTGAGGCGGCACTGGTGCAGCGCGATCTCGTTGTCCGCCAGCATGAACGACACGCCCTGGTGCTCGCCGATCGGCTTGCCGAAGGCGGTGCGGGTCTTGGCGTAGTCGACCGCGATGGCCTGGGCGCGTTCGGCCGCGCCGAGCCAGCGCATGCAGTGGGTGAGGCGGGCCGGGGCCAGCCGCAGCTGGGCGTAGCGCAGCGCCTGGCCGGTCTCGCCGAGCACGGATTCCTTGGGCAGCACCAGGTTTTCGAAGTTCACCACCGCGTGGCCGCCGACGTAGTTGCGGTCCATGGTGTTCATGATCCGCTCGATGACGATGCCCTCGGTGTCGCCGTCGCAGAGGAACAGGGTGGGGCCCTCGGGCAGGTGCGGGTTGGCGGCCAGGCGCGCCATGATGATCCAGGTCTTGGCGCCGTCGGCGCCGGTGATCAGCCATTTGCGGCCGTTGATGGTGAAGTTCTCGCCGTCGAAGACGGCCTCGGTGGCGAGCTGGTTGGGGTCGGAGCCCGCGCCGCCCGGCTCGGTCATGGCGAAGACGGAGCGCTGGTGGCCGTCGATGACCGGCTGCAGGGAGCGTTGCGTCTGTTCCGGATTCGCGATCTTGGACAGCATGAACATATTGCCCTCGTCGGGGGCGGCGCAGTTCATGGCGACCGGGCCGAGGGTGGACCAGCCGGCGGCCTCGTACAGCACGGCCTGTTCGACGTGGGTCAGGCCGCGCCCGCCCAGCTCGACGGGGGCCTGGATGGTGAGCAGCTTCTCGGCGCGGGCCAGCTCCACCATTTCCTGGCGCAGGTCGTCGTTGGGGCCGTGCGCGGTCAGGCGCGGGTCGCGTTCGAAGGGCACGATCTTGTCGATGACGAACCGGCGAACGCGGTCGCGTTCGGCAGCGAGGTCGGCGGGAATCGAGAAGTCGATCATCGTGGTCACCATCCGTCAGGAGTCGCGGTCGAGCCGAGCATACGACGACCACCCCACCCGACTGAAGGCACCCGCCCTCAAACGAGGACGCGGCGCAGGAAATCCTCGACTTCGGCCCGGTAGGCGGCCGGTTGATCGTCGTGCACCAGATGCCCGGCGTCCGGGATGACCACGTGCCGGGCGTCCGGATGCAGCGCGGCCATCTGCCGCATCTGCCCCGGCGGAGTGATGGTGTACTCGCCCTCGATCAGCAGCGCGGGCACGGTCACCGACTTCCACTGCGCCCAGAAGTCGCGGGTGCCCCACTCCTCGGAGATGTCCCGGAAGGTCGGCACCTCGCCGTGCAGGTGGTAGCCGTCGGGCTCACGGCGGAACGAGTCCAGGAAGTAGCGTCCGGCCACCGGCCCGAAGAAATCCAGCACCGCCGCCTCGGTGGCGAACGGGACCGGCCAGGCCTCGACCATGGCCGCCCAGTCCGCCGCGGTGCGGCCCTGGAAGTCGGGGGCCATGTCCTCGACCACCAGCGCCCGGACCCGGTCCGGGTGGGCGGCGGTGAACATCCAGCCGTGCAGGCCGCCCATGGAGTGGCCGATCACCACCATCGGCTCGTCGATGTGCGCGGTCGCTTCCGCGAGATCGGCCACGAAGGCCTCGGTGGTGAGCCGCGGCGGTGCGGGCCGCCCGTGCCCGGCCGCGTCGAACGTGTACACGTGCCCGAATTCCCGCACCCACGGCAGCTGCGCCCGCCAGGTCCGGGCACTGCCCATCAGCCCATGCAGCAGCAGGATCGGAGTCCCGGTGCCGCCTTCGTCATACAACATCGCCCCGAACGATACGTCCGGAGTGCCGGAGTACATTCGCAGGCATGGCAGTCGTCAAGATCAACGCAATCGAGGTCCCCGAGGGCGCCGGCCCCGAACTGGAGAAGCGTTTCGCGCACCGCGCGCACGCGGTCGAGAACTCGCCCGGGTTCCTGGGCTTCCAGCTGCTCCGTCCGGTCGCCGGCGACAACCGCTACTTCGTTGTCACGCAGTGGGATTCGGAGGAGTCCTTCGCGGCGTGGCGGGACGGCCCGGCGCGCGAGGCGCACGCGGGCGAGGCCCGCAAGCCCGTCTCGACCGGCGCGTCGCTGCTGGAGTTCGAGGTCGTCCTGGATGTGGCGGGCAAGAACGCCTGATCAGGCCCGATAGGTGACCTTGTGGAGCAGCCATTCCGCCGGACCGCGGCGGAAGCGGTAGCGCCACAGGGTCGCCGCCAGCAGCGAGCCGAGCGCCAGCAGGGCCAGCAGTGACCAGCCCGGACCGTGGATACCGCCGGGCAGCGACGTCGCGTCCGGATCCGGGACCGGCACCAGCACGCTGACCGCGACCACCTGCAGGATGTAGAGGCTCAGGGCGCAGGAGCCCGCGGCGATCAAGGGCCGCACCGCGATTCCGGTGCGCGGCACCGCCGCCATCAGGACGCCGATCACGAGGAAGGCGACGCCGGTCGCGCCGAACACCTCGAACGGGGTGCCGCTGTGCGGGGTCGCGACGGTCAGCCACCATGGGCTGGTCGTGGACACCACGCCGAATCCGGCCGCGTCGATGACCTGGCCCGGATCGAAGTCGGTGATGCCCGCCGCCGACAGGTTCCGGGTGAGCAGCTCCGCGAGATGCGCACGGCCACCGAGCGAATACTGCGCCAGCCAGGAACCGCCGTAGCCGAGCAGGGTGAGCGCCAGGCCGACACCGATCACCGGTAGCGGACGCAGCGCGCGAATCCCCCAGCGGCCCAGGGCCATTCCGGCGAAGAGGAACGGCATCCAGGTCAGGGCCGGGTAGGTGCCGGTGAGCGTCAGCATCGGGAACGTCTGCCGCACGCCGGACCAGGAGGTCAGCATGCCGAAGTCGGGATGGCCGCCGAAAGCGCTCTGCTCCAGCTGATTTCGGATCGCGTACGACTCGAGCGGTCCCGCGATCGCCCAGATCGCCGCCAGCAGGGCCAGTCCCCGCGCGCTCAGCCACAGCGCGGGCAGCGCCAGCAGGAAGAACAGGCCGTAGTAGGCCAGGATGAGCGCGATTCCGATACCGGAATGCAGTTGCGCCAGTGCCAGACCCAGCAGCGCCACCAGGATCGCCCGGGCGGCGATGCGGACCACAGCGCGGCGACCGGCCGGACCGGTGGCAGGTTGCGCCCCACCGGACATGAGGGCCAGGGACACGCCCGCGAGCACCGCAAACAGGGCCGCCGAACGGCCCTCGAAGACCGTCAGCCAGCCCGCGCCGGGACTCTCCCGCGGCGGTCCGACGTGGACCGCGAACATGCCGAGCACCGCGATCCCGCGGGCGGCGTCCAGCGCCAGCACCCGCGGCAGCGGATCGGCCGCATTCGATTCCTGTGCCGCGTCGACCGCGACCGGTGACTCCATCACCACTGCTCACCTCCAGATTTCGACCGGCAGTGAGGGCGAGGCTAATGGTGCGGCAGCGTGCATTTCGAGCCGATTGCCCGATTCCGGGCGAACTCTGACCGAAAGAACTAGTCCCGGCCGACCAGAGTGTCAGCCGGGACTGCGCGCATGCGCCTCGAGGACTACGCCTCGAAGGTGGCGTCCAGTTCGATGGTGTCGACGCCGGTCAGCGCCTTGGACACCGGGCAGCCCGCCTTGGCGGCCTCGGCGGCGGCCAGGAACCCGGCCTCGTCGATGCCGGAGGCCTTGCCGACCAGGGTCAGCTTGATCTTGGAGATGCGGAAGCCGCCGGCCGGGTCCGGGCCCAGGGTGACGTCGGCGGTGATGTCGAGGCTCTGCACGGTGCCGCCCGCATTGCCGATCTGGCCGGACAGGGCCATGGCGTAGCAGGAGGAGTGCGCGGCCGCGATGAGCTCTTCGGGGCTGGTGGTGCCGTCGGCCGCGTCGGCGGCGCGCTTGGGGAACGAGACGTCGTACTTGCCGACGCCCGAGCTGACCAGCTCGACCTGACCGGAACCGTCCTGCAGACCACCGGACCAGCTGGTACGCGCGGAACGTGTAGCCATCGTTACGTCCTTTCGTATGGGGGAACTCGAGTCCCGCTCGAACCTACCCGGTGGCGGCGGCGCTGTGGTCCCAGTGTTCGAGGATGCGCGGCCAGGACTGCCGATGCCGGTCCCGGGCGGGCTCGTCGGGGAATCCGGCGTGGGTGAGCAGCAGGGCGGTGCCCGCGCCGTGTGCCGAGAGTTCCACCGTGAGTACGGTTTCCGCGCCCGCCGTGCCGTCGGTGATCCAGGTGAGTTCCACCAGATTGTTCGGGACCAGGCGCAGGAAGCGCCCGTAGTGCGGGTGGCCGCCGCCCGCGGTGAAGTAGAACGGCTCGTTCACCTCGGGCCGCATGCGCACCGAACCCGGGTCCGCGAACCAGGTTCCGAACTGTCTGGTGGCCATGCGGTAGAGCTCGGCCGGGGAGGCGGCCATGATGCGTTCGGCGACCAGCGAGAACGGTCGCGCGGCGAGGTCGGGTGGCCGCGGGGGCGCAGCGTTCATGGGCGGCGACGATACCGCCCCGAACCGCGCTCACCCGGGATTGGTGACCCGGGCGAGGACGATGCCGCCGATGATCATGGACAGCGCCAGCATCCGGCCCGCACTGAGCGGGTCCTTCTGCACCAGCACGCCCAGCGCGATCGCGCCCACCGCCCCGATGCCGGTGAAGATCGCGTACGCGGTGCCCACCGGCAGCGACTGCATGGCGTAGGACAGCAGGTACACCGCGACCGCCGCGAGCAGGAAGCACACCAGGGTCGGGAGCGGCTTGGTGAAATTCTGGGTCGGTTTGATGGACTGCGACCAGGCGATCTCCACCAGACCGGCCAAACCCAGGACGAGCCAGTTCATGTCAGTACTCCTTACCGAGCGCGCGGACCGCGTCGAGGGCGGCCGCGTAGGAGGCGTCGTGCTTGTCGCGCAGATGGGCCAGCGCCGGATCGTGGCGGGCGTTCACCAGTTCGGCATTGACGAAAACCGTGTCCTCGACGGCGAAGTGGCCGGCGAAGAAGTCGCGCAGGTAGCGCTCCTGGTAGTCGTAGATCGCCTTCGGCGCGCCCGGGGAGTACGCGCCGCCGCGCGCGGTCACGACCACGAATCGGGTGGGGGCCAGCGACATTCGCGGGAAGGTGATCTGGTCCAGCCAGGCCTTGAGGCTCGCCGGGATCGAGTAGTTGTACATCGGCGTGCCGATCAGCACGACATCGGCGGCGCGAACCTCGGCGAGCAGGGGTTCGACGATCTCCCAGGCCCGCTGCCGCGCGGGTGAGTCCACCAGGTCGGCCAGGCGGTCCAGGTCGGTGCTGCCGTGCGCGAGGACGCGGTCGCACAGTTCGGTCCAGCCCTCGCCGATGAACGGGATGGGGTCGGCGGCCAGGTCGCGGTGGACGTAGGCGCCGTCGGGGTGTTCGGCCCGCCAGGCGTCGGCGAAGGTCGCGCCGAGCAGACGGCTGACGGAGTTGCGGCGGGCGCTGGCGTCGAGGTGCAGCAGGGCGGTCATGAGCGGGTCTCCCATCAAGTGGACATTCTGTCCGTTTACTTCTCCGACGGTAGACCTTAACCGGACATGTTGTCCACTTATTCCTCGACGGCTACAGTGAGCTGCATGAACACCCCCGGCCTACCGCTCATAGACGACCAGGCCGCGCCCGTCGAACGCGCCGACGCGGCCCGCAACCGGGCCAAGGTGCTGGCCGCCGCCGCGCGACTGTTCGCCGACCGCGACCCGCGCACGGTCACCATGGACGACATCGCCAAGGCCGCCGGGGTCGGCCGCGGGACGCTGTACCGGCGCTACCCGGACGTGGGCTCGATCGCGGTGGCCCTGCTCGACGACCACGAGAAGGCGCTCCAGGAACAGCTCCTGCGCGGGGAACCGCCGCTCGGGCCGGGCGCGCCGCCCGCCGAACGGCTCGCCGCGTTCTATGCCGCGATGCTCGAATTGCTCGACACCCACGCCAATTTGGTGCTCGGCGCGGAGACCGGGGGCGCGCGCTTCCGCACCGGGGCCTACCAGTTCTGGGCGGTGCACGTCCGGACGCTGCTCGTCGAAGCCGGTGTGGCCGAACCGAATGCGCTGGTGGACGCACTCCTCGCGCCGCTCGCCGCCGAGGTGTACCGGCAGCAGCGCGACCGCGGGCTCAGCACCGATCGGATCGCCGCCGGACTCGCGCGGATCGCGCACGGCGTACTGGACTCGCCCCGGCCGTGACACGGCGCCGCGACCGCCCACCGATTGGATGGACGGTCGCAGTACACGGTATCCGCTTGCGCCTCAAGCCATGTCGCGACGACGGACCAGCCAGATCGTGCCGCCCGCGAACAGCATGACGTAGACGGCCAGGACGATCAGGGACTCGCCGCGCGAGAGCACGCTCAGTACGCCCGGCGTCGCCGGGCCGCTCACCGTGCGCATCGAGCCCGCGAGCGAACCGGCGGCCGTACCGGGCAGGTGATCGGTCACCACCTGGATCGGCGAGAAGATCGCGCCCACACCACGGAGCAGATTCTCCACCACCAGCACCCACACCAGACCCAGGCCGACCGCCAGGGCGGGCCCCCGGGCCGCGGTCCCGACCGAGGCGCCCGCCAGCGTCCACATGCTCAGGATCGCCGCGCCCGAACCGATTCCGAGCAGTATCCGGCCCACGGACGGCAGCGCCAGGGACTGCCCCTGACTGCCCGCGATGAGCATCGCCACCCCGGTGTCGACCGCGAAGGCGACCAGCACCAGCGCGACCACCGTCAGCACCAGGCTCAGCACCACCGCGCCGATCACGTTCGCCCGCGAAGGGCCCTGGGTGAGCGTGGTTTTCCAGCTGCCCCAGCCGTACCCGCTGCCTGTCGCCAGCGCGCCCAGCACCAGCAGCAGCGCGCCCCCGAACAGCGCCATGCCCTGCGTGAACACCTCCGGTACCGCGGCGGGCAGCATCTGCTGCAGGAGCACATCGCGGGGCAGCCCATTGGACATGCGCGTACTGCTGCCGGTCGTGTAGGCGAGGTAGTTGAACAGGTAGGCGAAGGTGAGGTTCAGCAGGATCCAGGTGCCGAGCACGATCCAGAACGCGGGCCACTTGCGCAGCCGTAGCAGTTCGGCCCGGAGACTGGCCACCAGAGCCGGGAACGCACCGTGGTTGTCGAGTGTGCCGCGGTCTGTCATTTCGCTGTCTCCGTCATCTCGAAAAACACTTCCTCCAGGGACTTTTCGTCGCTGCGCAGTTCGAGCAGGTCCGCGTCCGCCTCGACGACCGCGCGCGCCACCGCCGGTGCGGCGGCGGCTCCGGCGTCCACCCGGATCCCGGCGGCGGTGAGCAGCGCGGACCGCTCCCCCGCCACCGCGCGCACCGCCGGGAACGCCAGGTCCAGGGGTTCGGCCCGGACCAGCAGCGAGGCGGTGCCGCGCAGGTCCCGCACCGTCGATTCGGTGAGCAGGCGGCCGTCGGAAATGACGCCGACGCGATCGCAGATCTCCTGCACTTCACTGAGCAGGTGACTGGACAGCACGACGGTGTGCCCGTCGGCGGCGAGTCCGGTGATGAGTTCCCGCATGTCGGCCATGCCCGCGGGATCCAGGCCATTGGTGGGTTCGTCGAGAATCAGCAGGTCGGGGTGGCCGAGCAGGGCGGCCGCGACGCCGAGTCGCTGTTTCATGCCGAGCGAGTAGGTGCGGAATCTGTCCTTGCCGCGGGCGGAGAGGTCCACCCGGGCCAGAGCGTCGCCGACCGCGTCGTCGCCGACACCCCGATAGCGGGCCAGGACGCGCAGGTTGTCACGGCCCGAGAGATAGGGGTAGAAGCCGGGGCCCTCGATGAGAACGCCCATGCGGCGCAAGGCATCCGGGTCGCCGGGCGCGCGGCCGAGCACGGTCGCGGCGCCCGAGTCCGGGCGGATGAGACCGGCCAGCATGCGCAGCGTGGTGGTCTTGCCCGCGCCGTTGGGGCCCAGGAAGCCGTAGATCTCGCCGCGCCGCACGCTCATGCTGACCGCGTCCACGGCGGTGTCGGGGCCGTAGCGCTTGGTCAGCCGGTCGGTAACGGCGATCGCTTCGTTCATGGCTTCCACGATCCGATTCCGAGGACGGAAAGTAATCCGTCCCGGCGCGTGATCGGGTGTACGTATCGAGACGTATTCGAGGGCCGTATCCGGACGTATTTCGGTGCGACACGGTGCCGCTGCCCGATGACGGCGCTACGGTGCTGCTATGGACACACGCGGGGGAAGGCTGGGTCGGCGCGACGTGCTCCCGGCTCTGGCGGTGGGGGCGATACAGCTCGGCGCGGGCACGCTGGCCAATCACCATCAGAACGTGCCGCGCGCCCTCGACATGCTCGGATACGTGCTGCTCGCGGTGGGTCCGGTGCTGCTTCCGCTGCGGCGGCGGTACCCGCTGGGGGTGTTCTACGGGACGATGGCCGTCACCGTCGCGTACCTACTGTTCGGTTATGGATACGGGCCGATCTTCGTCTCGCTCGTCGTCGCCTTCCTGACCGCCGCGGTCCGCGGATCCCGTTGGTACACCTACCCGTTCGTCGCCGTCGGGTACCTGCTCATGGTGTGGCCGGTCCTTGGGTGGTGCGGGTACCGGACCAGCGTCTGGCAGGAATTCGGTTTGCTCGCTTGGCTTTTCCTGCTGGCGGCCGCCGCCGAGGGACTGCGGCAGCGACGCGTCGCCCTGATCGCCCGACAGCAGCGCGCCGAGGCCGCGGCACGCGAGGAACAAGCCGAACGGCAGCGCGCCCGCGCCCAGCACGCCCTGGAATCGGCCGAGCGGGAACAGCGGGTCACCGAGGAGCGCCTGGCGATCGCGCGCGAACTGCACGACGTGCTGGCGCACAGCCTGTCGCTGATCAATGTGCAGTCCTCGGTCGCGCTGGAGTTGTTCGAGCGCAAGCCCGAACAGGCCGCGACCGCGCTGGCCGCCATCAAGACCGCCAGCAAGGACGCGCTCGGCGAGGTCAACGCGCTGCTGCGGTCCATTCGCGGCGGCACCGCCACCGTCGCCGCCCCCACCACGCCCACCATCGGCATCACCGACCTCGACAAACTCACCGGACCGGCCCGCGCCGCCGGACTCGAGGTGCACACCATGGTCACCGGCGGACCGCGCCGGCTGCCCGCCGTGGTCGACGTGGCCGCCGCCCGCATCGTGCAGGAGTCGCTCACCAATGTGGTGCGGCACGCGCCCGGTGCGAGCGTGCTCGTCACCGTGCACTACGCGGCCGAACGACTGCAGCTCACCATCGACAACACCCGGCCCACCCGGCAGCCCGCACCTCAGTCGCCGTCCGGCGGGCACGGCATCACCGGCATGACCGAACGCGCCCACGCGCTGGGCGGGCAACTGTCCGCCGAACCCAAGGCCGACGGCGGCTTCCGGGTCAGGGCACGCCTGCCCACCCACCTGGCTCACCCCGAACCGGCTGCGTAACCTGGGAATTCGAGGAGGACCGATGCCGATCCGAGTGGTGATCGCCGACGACCAGGCACTGGTGCGCGCGGGCTTCGTCGCGCTGCTCGGCGCCCAGGACGATATCGAGGTGGTGGGCGAGGCCGACCACGGGGGCCAGGCCGTCGACCTGGCCCGGGCGCTGGTCCCCGACATCGTGCTCATGGACATCCGCATGCCGGTCCTGGACGGACTGGCCGCCACCCGCGCCATCGCCGCCGACCCGGCCCTCGCCGCGGTGAAGGTCATCGTGCTCACCACCTTCGACCTCGACGAATACGTCTTCGAGGCGATGCGTGCCGGGGCCACCGGCTTCCTGGTCAAACACACCGAACCCGCCGACTTGGTCAAGGCCGTCCGGGTGGTCGCGGGCGGCGACGCCCTGCTCTCCCCCAGCGTCACCAAACGCCTGGTCGAGGAATTCGCCACCCACGCCAAACCCACCCCCGCCGCCGCCTTCTCCGAACTCACCGACCGCGAACGCGAGGTCATGACGCTCGTCGCCGAGGGCCTCACCAACGCCGAGATCGCCGAACGCCTCTACCTCAGCCCCGCCACCGCCCGCACCCACGTCAGCCGCATCCTGGTCAAACTCGGCGCCCGCGACCGCACCCAACTCGTGGTGCTGGCCTACGAATCCGGCCTGGTCCGGCCCGGCTGGCAGTGATCAGAAGGTGCTCCAGTACTCCCCCACCGTGAAGCTCTGCACCACACCGCGTTTCATCTGCGGATCATCGGTGATCGTCACCATCTGACGAGACAGGTCCAGCTTCATGCCGTCCGCGGCGAGGAACTGCTGACTGTTGGCGGTGAAGGTGAAGAACTTGGCCTCGAACGGCTGCGCCCGCAACTGCGGGACATCGGCGCGCAGCACCCGCGGACCGCCGGGCTCCTCGCACACCGCCAAGCGCTGCGTGGTCCCGAGCAGCGCGCCGATCAGCAGGACCGGGCGTTCACCATCTCCGCAGCGCGCGAAGGAATCCCGCCAGCCCTGCGCGTCCGCGGCGGGCGGCAGGGCGCCGGAGGTGGCGGGGATCGACGGCGTCGCCGCGGCGGTCGTCGTCCCCGCCGGCGGCGTGGAGGTCGCCGGTGACGCGGCATCGCTCCCCGAGCAGGCCGCCGCGGACGCCAGGAGCGCGAGCCCGGTCAACACCGGAAAACAGGAACGAACCGCGAACATCGGGGCAGGGTAGCAAGCACGCGAACCTCCCCGAATCGGTCGCCGATTAGGTCGCCGCCGGGTACGCGCCCGGACGTAGTCGAGAAGCCGACGCGAAGCGGATTCCCCGCCAATCGAATCCGAGCATGCTCGACGACATGAGCATGAACTTCGGCATTGTCATCGCGCCCCGGTCGGGGGCCACGTGGATCGAGGCGGTTCAGACCGCCGAGCGGCAGGGTTACGGCACCGTGCTGCTGCCCGACACGCTCTACACCGCCTCACCTTTCCCGGCGCTGGCCGCCGCGGCCGCCGTCACCACCACCCTGCGGCTGCGGCCCAATGTGCTGGCCGCGCCGATGCGGTCGGCGGCCGCCACCGTGCGCGAAACGGCTGCGCTGCAATTGCTTTCCGACGGTCGGTTCGAGCTCGGGCTCGGGACCGGACGGCCCGATGCGGCGGCCGAGGCCGAAAAGCTCGGTGTCGCTTTCGGTTCCGCGGCGCAGCGGCGGGCGCAGCTGGTGGAGGTCGCGCGGGCGGTACGGGCGGAGGTGACGCCCGCACCGCCCATCGTCATCGCGGCCTCCGGGGCGCGGATGCTGGCCACCTGCGCGGAGATCGCGGACCGGGTTCATCTGGCCGTCGCGCCGACCGCCGGTGAACAGGACCTGGCCGACATCGTGGCCCGGGTCCGGGATCTCACCGACCGGCCGATCGCGTTCAGCCTGCAACTGGTGGCGATCGGCGACGCGCTGCCGCCGTTCATGAGCAAGTTCATGGGCGTCACCCTCGAGCAGCTGCGCGAGGCGAACGCGGCCGCCCTGCTGCCGGCCGACCCGGTCGCGGCGGCCGAACTGCTCGAGCATCGTCGCGAGAAGCTCGGCATCGACGAAATCCTGGTCCCCGGCGACCTTTCCGAGGCGTTCGCGCCGGTGCTGACCCGCTTCCGCTGACCTGTCAGCGCACCGGCTCGCCCAAGCCCTGCCGAATAGCCTGTTCCACAGGGGAATACGCGCCGTCCCGCCGATCCAGGTCGCACGGCTCCCGCAGCAACAGCGGCGGCTGGGCCATGAACTTCGGGCGGCCGGTGCGATTGGGCTGGGCCGCGTGGATGAGGAAGGGGTGACACAGGAATACGTCACCCGCCTTGCCGGTGGCCGCGGCCTCGGGCAGATCGGCGCAGTCGGTGTAGAACTCGTGCAGATCGAACATCGTGGTGCCCGCCTCGCCGAACGGACGCAGGACCGGCGCGAGGCGCCGATGCGAGCCGACCCGAATCCGGGTGGGAGCGTCGTCGGGGCCGACATCGGAGAAGAGGAACAGCATGAGCAGGGCACGGCCCGTGGAGTAGACGTTCACCCGCCAGCTCAGGTAGTCGTCGCGGTCGGCGTCGCCCGGGAAACTGACATCGACGTGCCAGCCGGCATCGCCGGGCGATTCCGGACTCGGGAAGCGAATCGGCCAGCTGCCCAGGCTCTTCCGCGGCAGCCAGCGGCCCGGGCCCACCAGCTGGTCGAAGGCCTCCAGCAGAGCGGGAGCGGTGACCGCGCGCTGGAAGGGCTCCTCAGCGTGATCCCAGAGCCGGATGACCGGCTCGGTCCAGGTGGCGGGATCGTCCGGATCGCATCCGGTCTCCCGCCAGAGGATTTCGCGGCCCGCCGCGGCGGTCGCCGCGGAGAAGACCCCGTCGACCTTCACGAAGCCATCGGTGACGAAAGCGGCGATCTGAGCGTCGGTGAGCATTGCTCGAGCATCCGGGACACCCGGGTCGTTCCGCCACCGAATTTCGAACCCCCGCATGCGGGAAGCCCCGCCCTCCCGGAGGAGGACGGGGCTTCCCGTTGTCTTGCTGAGAACTACTCGCCGGAGGCGGCGGCCGGAGCCTCACCCGCGAGGGCGGCGACCGGCTTGTCCTCGGCGCCCGAGTCGGCCTTCTTGGTCAGCTTGGCCTTGGCCGCGAAGGTGAACTTCGCGTTCTCGCCCTGGCCTTCGCCGTCCCAGCCCTCGACGTCCACCACCACGACCTGACCGGCGCCCAGTTCGCCGAAGAGGATCTTCTCCGACAGCTGGTCCTCGATCTCGCGCTGAATGGTGCGACGCAGCGGGCGGGCGCCCAGGACCGGGTCGAAACCGCGCTTGGCGAGCAGGCTCTTGGCCTTCTCGGACAGCTCGATCTCCATGTCCTTGTTCTTCAGCTGGTTCGCGACGCGGCCGATCATCAGGTCGACCATCTGGATGATCTGGTCCTGAGTCAGCTGGTGGAACACGATCACGTCGTCGATACGGTTCAGGAACTCCGGGCGGAAGTGCTTCTTCAGCTCGTCGTTGACCTTCAGCTTCATCCGCTCGTAGTTCGAGCCCTCCGCGTTGGACTGGGCGAAGCCCAGGCCCACGGCCTTGGAGATGTCCGAGGTTCCGAGGTTCGAGGTGAAGATCAGCACGGTGTTCTTGAAGTCGACCGTACGACCCTGACCGTCGGTCAGGCGGCCGTCCTCCAGGACCTGCAACAGGGTGTTGTAGATCTCCTGGTGCGCCTTCTCGATCTCGTCGAACAGCACCACCGAGAACGGCTTGCGGCGCACCTTCTCGGTGAGCTGGCCGCCCTCCTCGTAACCGACGTAGCCCGGAGGGGCGCCGAACAGACGCGAGGCGGTGAAGCGGTCGTGGAACTCGCCCATGTCGATCTGGATGAGCGCGTCGTCCTCGCCGAACAGGAAGTTCGCCAGCGCCTTCGACAGCTCGGTCTTACCGACACCGGACGGGCCGGCGAAGATGAACGAGCCCGACGGACGCTTCGGGTCCTTCAGACCGGCGCGGGTGCGGCGGATGGCCTTGGACACGGCCTTGACCGCGTCCTCCTGGCCGATGATCCGCTTGTGCAGCTCGTCCTCCATGCGGAGCAGACGGGTGGTCTCCTCCTCGGTGAGCTTGAACACCGGGATACCGGTCCAGTTGGCCAGCACCTCCGCGATCTGCTCGTCGTCGACCTCGGCCACGACGTCCAGATCACCGGAGCGCCACTGCTTTTCGCGCTCGGCCCGCTTGGCGACGAGCTGCTTCTCCTTGTCGCGCAGACGCGCGGCCTTCTCGAAGTCCTGCGCGTCGATCGCGGACTCCTTCTCCCGGCGCGCCTCGGCGATCTTGTCGTCGAATTCGCGCAGGTCCGGCGGCGCGGTCATCCGGCGGATGCGCATGCGCGCGCCCGCCTCGTCGATGAGGTCGATCGCCTTGTCCGGCAGGAAGCGGTCGTTGATGTAGCGGTCGGCCAGCGTGGCCGCGGCGACGAGAGCGCCATCGGTGATGGAGACCCGGTGGTGCGCCTCGTAGCGGTCGCGCAGACCCTTGAGGATGTTGATGGTGTGCTCGACCGTCGGCTCGCCCACCTGGACCGGCTGGAACCGGCGCTCCAGGGCGGCGTCCTTCTCGATGTACTTGCGGTACTCGTCGAGGGTGGTGGCGCCGATGGTCTGCAGCTCACCGCGAGCCAGCTTGGGCTTCAGGATCGAGGCCGCGTCGATGGCGCCCTCGGCCGCGCCCGCACCCACCAGGGTGTGCAGCTCGTCGATGAACAGGATGATGTCGCCGCGGGTGTTGATCTCCTTGAGCACCTTCTTCAGGCGCTCCTCGAAATCACCGCGGTAGCGGCTGCCCGCGACCAGGGAACCCAGGTCGAGGGTGTACAGCTGCTTGTCCTTCAGCGTCTCCGGCACCTCGCCGTTGACGATGGCCTGGGCGAGACCCTCCACGACGGCGGTCTTACCGACGCCGGGCTCACCGATCAGGACCGGGTTGTTCTTGGTGCGGCGGCTCAGCACCTGCATGACGCGCTCGATTTCCTTCGAGCGGCCGATGACCGGGTCGAGCTTGCCCTCGAGGGCGGCCTGGGTCAGGTTGCGGCCGAACTGGTCCAGCACCAGCGAGGTGGACGGGGTGCCCTGCTCGCCACGCGAACCGGAACCCTCGACCGGCTCCTTGCCCTGGTACCCGGACAGCAGCTGAATGACCTGCTGACGGACGCGGTTGAGATCCGCGCCCAGCTTCACCAGCACCTGCGCCGCGACGCCCTCACCCTCGCGGATCAGGCCGAGCAGGATGTGCTCGGTGCCGATGTAGTTGTGGCCGAGCTGCAGCGCCTCACGCAGCGACAGCTCGAGCACCTTCTTGGCACGCGGGGTGAAGGGAATGTGACCGGACGGCGCCTGCTGGCCCTGTCCGATGATCTCCTCGACCTGCGAACGCACACCCTCCAGCGAGATGCCAAGGGACTCCAGCGACTTCGCCGCGACACCCTCGCCCTCGTGGATCAGGCCCAGCAGGATGTGCTCGGTGCCGATGTAGTTGTGGTTGAGCATCCGGGCCTCTTCTTGGGCCAGGACAACGACCCGCCGCGCGCGGTCGGTGAACCTCTCGAACATCGCTCCCTCACTCTCCTGCTCCGCCATCACTGGCATCCGGCGCTTCAGACCCTGTGCTGCCCTTCTGGTCGCCAGCCTGCCATGAAGCCCTGGGGTTGCATCCCCCGACTCCACTCTAGTTGCCGGGGGTCACGCACGTCGTCCGTCCACCCTATTGCGAACCGGCGACAGTACGACTCATTCAGTCATAACGGGGCAGTTGCGCGGCTCGTTTCCGAACTCGCTACGCCCACAGCGAACAAGCCGGTCAGTCCCGGAAATCGAGCGGGACGGCTATCCGGTGAGCGGCGGGACGAACTCACACGGGACCGGCCGCGGATGCTCCGGATCCAGAGCGTTGAGCGCGATCATCGCCCCGCGGTGGCTCCCCGCGATGGCGAGATGGTCGGAGTAGTCGATCGGGCAACCGTCCTGCATGAAGAAGTTCGTGACGTTCGGACCGGGCACCAGGCCGATCGTGTACGGCACGATCAGCTCGTCGTAGCGGGTATCCAGGTTGGTGTACGCCACGGTCGGGTCGTAGACGCCGTCGGCGTTCAGGGCCGTCATGAACGGATCCCCGCCGAGCATCTCCGAACAGGCCGGGCACACGCCCATGCCGATCGCGGCGTCCACGGTCGCGGTGTCGGCCCCCAGCCGCGCGGCGAAGGCCCGGACCATGGCCATATTGCCGCCGTAGGTGCCGAGCCACGGCGCGGCGATGGCCACGAACTTGTCCACCTGACCCGAACCGCCGAGCCGCTTGACGAAGTACTGGCCGACGATATTGCCCTGCGAATGGGCGATCAGGTCCACCTTCGGGGCGCCCGTCGCGACCCGTACCCGGGCCACGAAGGCGGCCAGCTGCGCCGAACTGTCCTCGATGGTCCGGAACCCGCCCATGGCCGACAACGGCCACGGCACGTCCAGCGCGCCGTAGGTGAGGGCGAAGACGCAGTAGCCCTCATTGGCCAGCAGCGGCGCGTAGGCGCCCCAGTTGGTCTGCGCCCCACCGGCGGTGCCGTGCACCAGCACCACCGGATCCGGATGCGCCGCGGACGGCTTGCAGTTCCAGTCGTTCGAACCCGGCAGCGAACCACCGGGATCGGCGAGCTCGTACGGAATACCCGCGAAGAAGTTGAAGCTCACCGGATACTCCGCGCGAGCCGCACCGCTCGCGGTGATTCCCAGCATGGCCAATACCGCCAGGATCAGCAGCGAACCCGATGTTCCCCGTACCCTTGTCATCATCCCTCCCGATGCCCCGAATCCCATGGCGAACCGTCCGGTCAGGCGCCCGTGAAGGGCGGGACGAACTCGCACGGGACCGGACGGGGGTGCGCCGGGTCCAGGGCGTTGAGCGTCATCATGGCCGCGCGGCGACTGCCCGCGATGGCCATGTGATCGGAGAAGTCGAGCGCGCAGCCTTCCTGCATCAGGTCGTTGGTGACGTTCGCGCCGGGGACCAGGGCGATCGACGGCCACACCGCCTCGTCGAAATTGGAGGCCAGGTTGGTGTAGGTGACCGACGGGTCGAACACGCCGTCGGCGTTCAGGGCGTTCATGAAGGAGGAGTTGCCGAGCATCTCCGGGCAGGCCTGGCAGATGACGCCCATGGTGGCCAGGTTGTCGATCTGGTCCGCGGTCGCGCCCAACTGCTGACCGAAGGCCCGGATCACGTTCATCTGGTCGCCGAAGATGCCCAACCACGGGGGCGCGATGGCCGCGAAGTGGTTGACCTTGCCGGCGCCGCCGAGCCGCTTGATGAAGTAGTTGCCGACGGTGTTGCCCTGCGAGTGGGCGACGAAGTCGACCTGCGCGGCGCCGGTCGCCGACAGCACCCGGTTCACGAATGCGGCCAGCTGAGCGGCACTTTCGGGGATCGGCTTCATCCCGCCCAGGGCGTTCAACGGCCAGGGGACGTCGAGGGCGCCGTAGGTCAGGGCGAACACACAGTAGCCCTCGTTGGCGAGCAGCGGCGCGTAGGCGCCCCAGTTGGTCTGCGCGCCGCCCGCGGTGCCGTGGATCAGCACCACCGGATCGGGGTGTGTGGCCGTGGGCTTGCACGACCAGTCATTGGCGCCGGGCAGCGAGCCGCCCGGATTCAGCAGCTCGTTCGGGATACCCGCGAAGAAACTGAATGTGACCGGGTATTCCGCGCGAGCCGTACCGCTCGCGGTGATACCTAATATCGCCAGCACCGCCATGATCAGCAGTGATCCTGGCGTTCCACGCATGGGCATCCTCTGCATGTTCCCTCCCAAATTAGAACGCGTTCCGACAACCTAGTCAGGAAACAAGCACGGAGGATGGATTACTGGCGAGTAAGTTCTGACACCGGTTTCACTACAGGAAAACAGCGATGGCCGGGACCCGCAGGCGGCTTGTGTTGCCGCACATCGGGTCCCGGCCATCGCCGGAAAAGCGTGCTGAATTACTGCCGGGCGGAAGGGAATCCGGGCTGCGGGGCATGCTGCGGGTACATCGGAGCCGAGGCCGCGGCCGGAGCCGACACCGACTTCTGATCCGCCCTGGCGTGCTGCATGCCCGCCACGAACAGCGCACCCGTCAGCACCAGGAAGGCCAGCGTGTGGATCACCGCGCGCACGACGTTCCAAGCCACCCAGGAGCTTTCGAACTGGGACCGCACCGCCGCCAGATCCGGGATCCGAGCGACATCACCGGCATTGGCCAGCTGGTTGTTGAGCGGCACGTTCAGGCCGGAGGTCACCGCGAAGGCGATCACATTGAGCGCCAGCGCGACGCCGACCCAGATCAGCGTGGTGCGGGTGTCCTTGCCCAGGTGCAGGGCCGCGGCCAGCACGGTGAAGCCGACCGAACCCATGAAGGCGAGCATGAACGGCGGGTTGATGATGACCACGTTGATCTTCTGCATGATGTCGACGAAGGTGCGGTCGTCGGACTGGCCCAGAGCCGTCATCACCGAGGTCGCGTAGGCGAAGAAGATGCCGGCGGTGAGACCCGTGGTCAGCGTCGCCGCCACCAGCGCGGCCGTGCGAAGTGCGAACATCGATCTCTCCTGACTGGATCCGCCGCCCGAACTCCCGGGCGATCAACTACATCCAGTCAACAGTCCGGGGCACCGGAAACCCATGGCTCAGAAGCTCACCCCCATGCGCGCGGGTCCAGGGTCAGAGATCGCGCTCCGAGATGACGCCGGACTGCATGGCCAGGTTGGCGAGGCGGACGCGTTTCTGGTTCTGTGGCAGGTCCTCGACGCCGAACTTGGCGAACAGGGCGCGCAGGTGGGTCTTGATGGCGTCGACGCTGAGGAAGAGTTCGGCCGCGATCTGCTGGTTCGAGGCGGGCGAGGCGAAGCCGTCATTGCCGCGCAGGGGGCGGCAGAGCGCGATCAGCACCGACCGCTGGGTCTCGGTGAGCGAGCGGAGCGTGGGCAGCCCGCCGGTCGAGGTCTGCGTGACATCGCCTGCGGCGCCGCTGAAGTCGTGGAAGGTGACCCGCGAGGTGCCCATCCGGATGACGTCCCCCGGCTGCAATCGATGCCGCCCCACCAGGCGGTCACCGTTGACGAAGGTGCCGTTGCGGGACAGGCCGTCGTCCACGATGGTCCAGTGCGCGCCCAGGTACTCCGCGGTCGCATGCAGGCGCGACACCTCCGCGTCCCAGGACAGCGACAGATCGGCCTGCGGGGAGCGGCCGATGGTGATCCGGGGCTGGTCGGAGGACAGCATCAACTCGTGCTGGCGTCCCTCTTGGTCCTTGACCCGGAGGAAGGAACCGTGGAAAGCGGTCACTGTGCCGATACCTCTTCTCTACACCCAGCCAGTGACATCGTCTGCACGTTTCAATGGTGCCTGGCCACCCCGGGCAGTAGCAAGATCGCAGTTGATCCTCTGGTTATACGCAAAGCGTATGAATAAACCACTGCCGCCCGGGTCGCACGAACACCCGGACGGCAGTCGAATCGGCGACTAGCGGACACTAGTTCTTAGCGGCGGCCTTGTTGTAAGCCTCGGTGATGTCAGCGGAGATACGACCACGGGCGGACACCTTGTGTCCATTCCGGCGAGCCCATTCGCGAATGGCCGCGCTTTGTTCACGGTCGATCGAGACCCGGTTCTTCGGTCCCGCGGCCGGAGCGCCGGCCACCTTGGTGCGACGCCGTCCGCTCGTGCGCCGAGCGGCCGAAACCCAAGTCTCCAGACCCTCCCGAAGCTTGGCCGCATTCGCCGTCGACAAGTCGATCTCGTACGAGACGCCATCGATAGCGAACTCGATGGTCTCGTCCGCGATGGACTCACCGTCGACATCGTCGATCAAGCTAACGGTGACCTTCTTTGCCATGAGATGAACGTCCTCTCGAAATCGTGCGACCCACATAGTCAGGCCGATTACCCGACGCCAGAATACCGCTAATTCCGATAGTCCCAGAACAGGCCCCGGAAATGCAATCCGGAGAACTAACGGGCGGCCGGCCGCACAATTGGAAAGAGTATCGTTTCCCGGATTCCGTGGCCAGTCAGGGCCATCAGCAAACGATCGATACCCATACCCGTTCCCGTTGTGGGGGGCATACCGTGCTCCATCGCGGCGAGGAAGTCCTCGTCCAGGCGCATCGCCTCGTCGTCACCGGCCGCCGCCAAACGCGCCTGATCCATGAAACGTTCCCGCTGGATCACCGGATCCACCAGTTCCGAATAGCCGGTGGCCAGTTCGAAGCCGCGCACGTACAGGTCCCACTTCTCGGTAACCCCGGGCTTGCTCCGATGCTGACGGGTCAGCGGCGATGTCTCCACCGGGAAGTCGCGCACGAAAGTCGGGGCGTAGAGCTTGTCGCCGTAGACGTGCTCCCACAGTTCCTCGACCAGTTTGCCGTGACCGTAGCCCTTACCCTGCGGAATTTCCAGACCGACCCGATCCGCGAGCGCCAGCAATTCCTCGACGGAAGTTTCCGGGGTGACCTCGGTACCGATCTGCTCGGACAGCGACGGGTACATCTCGACGGTCGCCCACTCGCCGGACAGATCGTATTCGGTGCCGTCGGCCAGCGTCACCACCTGCGTGCCGTAGACCTCCTGCGCGACTTCCTGGATCAATTCGCGCATCATCACGGCGGAATCATCGTAGGTGCCGTACGCCTCGTAGGTTTCCAGCATTGCGAACTCGGGCGAATGCGTGGAGTCCGCGCCCTCGTTGCGGAAGTTCCGGTTGATCTCGAAGACCTTCTCGATGCCGCCCACCACGCAACGCTTCAGGAACAGCTCCGGCGCGATGCGCAGGAACAGCTCCATGTCGAGCGCGTTGGAGTGGGTGGTGAACGGACGGGCCGCCGCGCCGCCGTGGATGGTCTGCAGCATCGGGGTCTCGACCTCGAGGAATCCCCTGCGCTCCAACGCGTTTCGCAGCGCGCGCACCGCGGCGACGCGGGTGCGGGCCATCTCACGCGCCTCCGGGCGCACGATCAGGTCGACATAGCGCTGCCGGACCCGGGACTCCTCGTTCATCTCCTTGTGCGCCACCGGCAGCGGGCGCAGCGACTTCGCCGCCATCTCCCACGAGTCGGCCATGACGCTCAATTCGCCGCTGCGCGAGGCGATCACCTCACCGCGCACGAACACGAAGTCACCCAGGTCGACATCGGCCTTCCAGGCCGCCAGCGACTCCGCGCCGACACCGTTCAGGCTGATCATCGCCTGCAGCTTGGTGCCGTCGCCCTCCTGCAGGGTGGCGAAACACAACTTGCCGGTATTACGGACGAAAATGACGCGCCCCGCGATCCCGACCGTCTGACCGGTCTGGGTATCGGACGCCAGCTCCGGGTACGCCGCCCGAATTTCGGCGAGCGTGTGGGTGCGATCCACCACCACCGGATAAGCCTCGCGGCCCTCCCCCAGCAACCGTTCCCGCTTCTCCTGGCGAATCCGCATCTGCTCGGGGACGTCATGCTCCACCGCGGGCGCCGCGGCACGCTTTTGCCCAGCGGAAACGGTGGTGCTTGCAGAAGAAGGAGAGGGAGGGGTGCTCACGGGTACCCAGCCTATCCTGCGGCGGAAACCTTTTTCACTCCCCCGCCTCCCCGCGACTCCAGCGTCCGACCCGGGCAGCGTCGACCGTCTCGCACGCGTACCAGCGGTCGAGTGCCGAAACAATTTCGGCCGTACCCGACGAGTTGCCCCGGGTGGCACGAAATCAGTCGGCAACTCCGCGATCGAAGGCTACAGCCACGCCAGGGTGGCGACCTCGCGTTCGAAGTGGGGCGCCGAGGCGGCGACGGTCAGCAGACCGGCGGCCTTCAGCGCCTGATATCCGCCTTCCAGGTCGGTGGCGCGGCGCAGGCCGAGCTGCTGCAGGGAGGCGGCGGCCAGGCTGGAGGTGTAGCCCTCCGAGCAAACGACGATCCATTCCACGTCGTGGTGCTCGGCCATGGCCAAACGCGCGGAACTGGACGGGTCCAAACGCCATTCCAGCACATTCCGCTCGATGACCAGCGCGCCCGGCAGGGTGCCCTCGCGCAGGCGCTGCGCCTGCGGGCGAATATCCACCAGAATCGCACCGCGGGCGATGGCCTGCGGCAATTCGATCGGGAGCAGGCGACGCAGCTGCTGGCGCGCCTGGGCGAGCATGCCGTCGATCGTCAAGTGGGTCATTCGAGTTCGCCTTCGGGCTGGTCGGTGAGGACGGAACGGGTGCGCCGCAGGGTGCCGTGGCCGGTGACCTCGTAATAGGACATGGCCGTCAGCGGCGGGGAATAGGCGTGCACGCTCAGGGTCGGATTCAGCGGGCCGGTGATGCCCGCCTCGGATGCTCCACCAATGGACTCAGTGGGGGCCCGCACCACGTCGTGCACCCAGCCGAGCGGGAAGGAGGCCTGGTCGCCGGCGGTGAGGGTGCGGCGGCGCAGGTCCCGGCCGTTCCAGCGGTATTCCGAGAGCGCGCCGGACAGCACGGTCAGCGCGCCCAGCGAGCCCGCGTGGTCGTGCAGTTCGGTGTACTTGCCCTCCACCCAGCTGATCAGCCAGACGTCGACCTCGTCGTCCGCGACAAGCCTTGCGGCCCAGCGGTTCTCGGTGGGCCACAGGCCGCCGTCGGGCAGCAGGTGATCGTAGCGGCCCTCCAGCACGTCCTGGGCGCTCTCATCGGTCAGGCGCAGCAGGTCGGCCGGACGCAGCCGGGTGGGCAGGGCGGAGGCGGTGGCGCGCTCGGTGACCTCGGGCAACAGGCCCGACGTGGCGGCGGCACGCGAATCGACAGATAAGGAAAGAACAGAGGAACGCATGAGCGCATCTCCAAGAAGTGTGAAAGTGGCCGGGGCTATACGAAGCCTCGACGACCGTCGAGGCGAATCAGCCTCGACAACACTCCTGGGTGCTCACACGGAAATACACGTTGCCCAGCCTAGCAGCCGATTGCACCTGCACAAGACCCGAACACGTCACACTTCCGAACGCGACAACTGATTTGGTGAGGTTCGGGGTAACTCACCGGGTACGCCCAGAATCGGTTCGGCACCCACCCGCCGGCCCGCATGCACGACGGTCAACGGCTCCCAGCCGGGCGCTGAAGTCTCGGGGAGGCGGAACTGCGCGCCTGATTGCGCTCGTACACCAGCCGCAGGCCGTCCAGGGTCAGGTTCGGCTCGTGATGCTCGATGGTCTCCGACTCCGGCACGATCAGCGGCGCCGTCGCACCCGTCGCCACCACCGCCACATCGTCGCCGGAGAAGGCGTCGATATCCCGGATCCGGTCGATCAGGCCGTCCACCAGGCCCGCGAACCCGAAGATGGCGCCCGACTGCAGACACTCCATGCTGTTCTTGCCCACCACCGACCGCGGCCGGGTCAACTCCGCGCGCCGCAGCGCGCTGCGGGAGATCAGCGCCTCGGTGGAAATCTCCACACCCGGCGCGATACTGCCGCCCAGGAATTCACCCTTCGCCGACACCAGGTCCACACAGATGGCGGTCCCGAAATCCACCACGATGGCGGGGGATTGGAAACGGTGATATGCCGCAAGACAATTCACGATCCGGTCCGCGCCGACCTCTTTGGGATTGTCCACCAGCAACGGAATACCCGTGCGCACACCGGGTTCCACGAGCACATGCGGTACATGACCCCAATAGCGCGAGAGCATCTCGCGTAGCTCACGCAGCACCGGCGGCACCGTGGACAGCGCCGCGACACCCACCACCTGATCGGCGTCCGCGCCGATCAGACCGCGCACCTGCAGCGCGAACTCGTCCGCGGTCAACAGCGGATTGGTGTGCATCCGCCAGTGCCGGGCCAGCTTCGCGTGCTCCCCGCTGCCGGAGAACAGGCCCAGCTCGATGCTGGTATTGCGGACGTCGATACAGAGCAGCATGCCCGCCCCGCCGCTCAGGCCATCGTGAGTGAACGCGGCGAGATCAGGTCCGAGCCCTCCGGGGCGTGCGCCGGATCGGTGCCCAGCTCGATCGGGCGATTGCGTTCGTCGACGAAAACCACGTGCGGAGCGTAGTTCTCGAGCTCCTTCGCGTCCATCATGCCGTAGGCGATGAGGATCACCAGGTCGCCCGGGTGCACGAGATGCGCTGCCGCGCCGTTGATTCCGATCACGCCGGAACCGCGCTCACCGGCGATCACATAGGTCTCGAGGCGGGCCCCGTTGGTGATGTCGACAATGCTGACCTTCTCACCCTCGAGCAGATCGGCAGCATCGAGCAGGTCCTGGTCCACGGTCACCGAACCCACGTAATGCAGATCGGCGTGAGTCACCGTGGCGCGGTGGATCTTCGACGTCATCATGGTGCGCAACATCGTCGTCGCCTTCCTACTGGGTCGCCTGGGCAGGCTGGTCGGGAACGGTGGGCAGGCCGTCGAGGGCCTGTCCGACGGGAACATGCATGTTGTCGATCAAGCGGGTGCTGCCGATCCGGGCCGCGATCAGCAGCCGGGCATTGCCGGTCGGCCACGCCTCGGAGAAATCGGAGCCGCGCAGGGTCAGGTAGTCGACCTCGATATCGGGCGCCGTATCCAGCACCGACTGCGCGGTCTCCAGCACGGCCTCCGGGCCCTTGCCGGCCGCGTGCCGGCCGGCCAGCAGCGCGGCCGACAGGGTGGTGGCCAGCTCGCGCTCCTCGGGGTTCAGGAAGCGGTTGCGCGAGGACAGCGCCAGACCGTCGGCCTCGCGAATGGTGGCCGCGGGCACCACCTTCACGTCCATGTTCAGATCCACCACCATCTGGCGGATCAGGGACAGCTGCTGATAGTCCTTCTCACCGAAGAACGCCTCGTGCGGCTGACAGATATTGAGCAGCTTCGACACCACGGTCAGCACGCCGGAGAAATGGCCCGGCCGGGTCGCGCCCTCGAGGATGTCGCCGTACGGACCGGCCTGCACGGTGGTGCGGGGACCGAACGGGTACATGCTCTGCGCACTCGGCGCGAAGACCAGCTCCACGCCCTCACCGCGCAGCAGCTCCACATCCGCGTCCAGGGTGCGCGGGTACTTGTCGAGATCCTCGTTCGCGCCGAACTGCAGCGGATTCACGAAGATCGACACGATCACGGTGGTGTTGGTGACCTTCGCCAGCCGCACCAACTCCAGATGGCCCTCGTGCAGCGCGCCCATGGTCGGCACCAGCGCGACCCGGCGGCCCACCGAACGCAACGCCTTCACGACCTTGGTCATGACGGCCGGATCGTGGTGCACGGTCAGCTCACCGCGCTTGTACGTTCCGATCAGCTTGGGGTCCATCAGTGTCCTTTCTCCGGCCGGTCGGGGGCCTCCGTGGTTACGCTTCGCTGCCGGCCCTGACCGCCCGGCCGGGGTCCTTCCAACAGATCGATGAGAGCGGGATTGCTGCGGGCGCGCTCGGCCGCACGCAGCGACTGGGCCCGGTAACCGGCGGCCAGGCGCGGATCCAGCGCCTCGAAAGCCTCCAGGTGCGCGGCCACCGCGGCCACATCACCGCGGGCGACCGGACCGGTCAACGCGGCCGGGCCGCGCCGCAGGGCATTGTCGAGAGCCGCCGAGGCCAGCGGGGCGAGCACGCGCTCGGCCAGGCCGTTCGGCTGATCGTCCACGAGCTGCTGACCCAGCAGACCCGGACCGGACAGAGCCGCGCGCAGCGCCTCCACCGCATCCACGATCAGGGTCACCAGATGGTTGCTGCCATGCGCGAGAGCCGCGTGATAGAGGGTGCGGTTCTCCTCCGCCACCCGCACCGGCTCGCCGCCCATCTCGATCACCAGCGACTGCGCGATGGCGTAGCCGATGTCGTCCGCGGCGGTCACGCCGAAGCAGGCATTCGCCAGCCTGGCCACATCCTCGTCGTGCCCGGTGAACGTCATGGCCGGGTGAATCGCCAACGGCAGCGCGCCCAGCTCGGTCAGCGGCGCGAGCACTCCGACACCGTTCGCACCCGAGGTGTGCACCACGATCGTGCCCGAGCGCACCGCGTGCGCGGCCGCCAAACCCGCGACCAGACCGGGCAACTCGCTGTCCGGAACAGCCAGAACCAGCAGTTCACTGCGGGCCGCCACCTCCTCGGCCGGCAGGATGTGGGAATCCGGCAGGCGCGTGGTGGCACGCCGCACCGAGGCGTCCGAAATCGCGGACACCCCGAAAACGACATGGCCGGCACGCTCCAGTGCCACACCCAGTGCTGAGCCGACGCGTCCCGCCGAGACGATTCCCACCGTCAACCGTGCAGGCGCAGGATCGGTCCCGCAGACATCCTTGTCCGAGGTCACTTCGTCCTCTCGAAAGTCGTTCCAGTCCCGCCATGCGGGTACCGGACGTTACGAGAGCGAGAATATCGCCGCCGATTCGCCAGAGCTACCCAGTGTGGGATAGGCAACTCTCGCGGCGCTCAGGGGCTTCGCCCCGAACCCCCTCGAGATCCGCGGGGCAAGCCCCGCACCCCGAGGAGGCGCACCGCTAGTTGCTGCTCTCCGACTTGAGGTTCGCCATGATCTCGGCGACCGAGAGGCGCTGGGTGCCTTCGGGGTCGGCGCTGTCGTCGCGGCGACGGCGGCGGGAGGCGGCGCGGCCGACGGGGACCGCGGCGGCGGGCTCGGGGGCCAGGCGCGGGACCGGGGTGGCGGTGCTGCCCTTGCCGATGTCGGTGGCGTGGCCGTTGGTGGCGGGTTCGGGCTCCGGAGTTTCGGCGGGGGCGGCCGGGGCCTCCGGGTCGGCGGCCGGGGGTTCGGGGGCCGGGTCGGCGGCGCGTTCGGCCTCGTAGTCCTGACGCATGGCGTCGGTGATGATCGAGGTTTCGGCGGTGACCGGGTCGTCGAAGGGGGTCGCGAAAGCCGGGGGCTCGGGGTGCGAGGGGTCGAATTTGGGGGCGATGCGGGCGCGCGGGTCGTCCTCGTCCTCGGCCTGATCGGGGGACGACCACGGGTCCCAGGGGTCCGCGTTCGGCCAGTTATCGTTCGCCGCTTCCGGAGCCGTAACCGGGTCGCCACCCGGAAGTTCTTGAACCCGAACGGCATCGGCCCGCAGGGCGGGGCGCTCGGAGGGCAGGTCGCCGTCGAAGAGGCGCTGCAGGCTCTCGCGCAGGACCGTCAGTTCGGCGCGCAGCGCGGCCATTTCCGTGGCGTCCGCGCCGACCTCGTGGCGGACCCGGGTCTCCACGCCCAGCTCGTATTCGCGGCGGGCAGCAACCTCGCGTTCCAGCTGCAGTTGGTAGACCTTCTGGAGGTCGCCCACTTTCGCCTTGTCGACGGCCGCCTCCCTGCGATAACGGGTGGCCGCGAGGGCGCCGATGGCGGCCGCCCAGAGCGCCGCGACCAGGCCCACCCGGATCAGGTGGAGGTTGTCACTGAAGACCAGGAAAACGCTGGCAACCAGTCCGAGGAGAAGCAGAAAGCCGGTGAAGAACTTTCCCGCATCCTCCCGGCGGCGACGGGAAGCACTGCTACGGGAGGGTGAAACCATGTCAGCCAGCGTAGCGTGATCTTCCGGGCACGTCCCCAACCTTGGCGATGATCAGCATCGTTACGATAGCTATGAAGTAGCTGCCTCGTCGGGCGGCTCGATGGGCGCGCGACAGCAATACTCCAGCCACAACGCCGCCGCGACCAGCGCGATACCGCTGACCAGACCCACCACCGTGCCCGGCGTATCCGCGGTCGCCGCACGCAGATCCGAATGCATGGCCAACCACACCAGGAAACCCAGCCAGATCCCGCCCACCAGCGAGCCCACCTGCGCCGACGCCTTGGCCAGCGCCACCGCGCGGGCCGCCGTGATCGGATGCAGCTGCCCCGAACCGGGACCGATCCCGTGATTGTCCTTGCGCTGCCGAATCACGAAGGCCAGCACCACCTCCAGCAGCGCCACCGGCAGCAGCGACGCGCCCGAGAACACCGAGATCGGCGGGAAGCTGGAGTACGCCACATTGGTGGCGATCCACGCCACCACCGCGGCCAGCAGCACGTTCGCGCACAGATCGAGAATGCGAGTCGGCTTCACCGCGGCGACCAGCCCAGCGTCAACTCGGTGCGGCGCACGCCCAGCACCTCGGCGCCGTCCAAGGCGGACAGCCACTCTCGCAACGAGCGCAGCACCCCGGCCGCCTCCAGCTCCGCGTCCGGCTCCACCTCGAGCCACGGCACCAGCACGAACGCACGGTGATGCGCCTGCGGGTGCGGCAGCGTCAGCACCGGATCCAGACTGCGCACCACGGTCCGGCCCTCGCGGCGGCGCTGCTCGGCGGACACCACGTCCACGTCGAGAGTGCGCGCGCCCCAGCGGACTTCCCGGACCCGGCCCGCCGCCTGCTCCAGCTCCTGCCCGAGGCGTAGCCAGTCCGAGGGCTCCAACGCCGGATCGTCGGCCACCAGGACCGCATTCAGATAGTCCTGCTGCGGCACCCCGCCCCAGGGCGGCGTCGAGTACACCGACGAAACCGCCACCAGGCGCGGGCCCAGCGCCTCCACGACACTGCGCAGATGCGCGAGCCGGTCGCCGAGATTGGATCCGATGGACAGGACTACGCGGGTCACCGCTACTCCTCCGCTCCCTCAGGGTCTGTTGCGCGCCGGCGGGACGTGACTACACGGACGTCTTCGAAGGTATGCGGAATCGGCGCGAAAGGCTTGTGCAGCACCACTTCCAGCGCCTGGATGCGGGAATCGGCCATCACCTCGTCGGCGATGTCGGAGACCACCGTCTCGATCAGATCCTTCGGCTCGCCCGCCACGATGGCCACCACCTGCTCGGCGAGCTCGCCGTAGTGGATGGTGTCGGCGATATCGTCGGATTTCGCGGCGGCCGAGAAGTCGGTCCACAGCGTGAGATCCACGACGAACTCCTGGCCGTCGCGCTTCTCGAAGTCGAACACCCCGTGGTGGCCGAAGACGCGCAGGCCGCGCAATTCGATCCGGTCCCCGCTCACCGCCGCTGCCCCGCTTCCCGCCGATACCGCTCCCGCAGCTGCCGCGCGGCCCGGGTGGTGGCGTCCACCACCGAAATCGCGTCGAGCGACGACCGCACGTCGTGTACCCGCACACCCCACGCGCCGTGCTCGGCGGCCAGCGCCGAGATCGTGGCCGTGGCCACCTCGCGGCCGTCGGGCGGGCGCGGGGTCTCACCCTCGGCCAGCAGCGCGCCGAGGAAGCGCTTGCGGGAGGCCCCGATCAGGATCGGGATCCCGGCGTCCATCATCTCGGTCATGCGATAGAACAAGCCGCCCAGCAACTCCCAGTTGTGGTCGGAGTTCTTGGCGAAGCCCAGGCCCGGATCCAATACCAGCTGGTCCAGGCCGACGCCGCCGGCGATCGCGAACTCGACCTGCGCCTCGAGTTCCTCCCACACCTTCGACACCACGTCGTCGTACTGCTCGGCGGGCCCGGCGTGCCGGTAGTCCGCCTCGGCGCGCCAGTGCATGAGGATCCACGGAATCCCGGACTCCGCGACCACTTTCACCATGTCCGGGTCGGCGCGACCGCCGGACACGTCGTTGACCATGGTCACGCCCGCCGCGATCGCCGCCGCGGCCACATCGGCCCGCATGGTGTCCACACTGGTCGGCACACCCGCCGCGGCCAACTCGCGGATCACCGGAACCACCCGCGCCGCTTCGGTTTCCGGATCGATCCGGATCGCGCCCGGCCGCGTCGACTCACCGCCGACATCGACGATGTCCGCGCCCATCTCGTACAGCTCGAGCCCGTGCGCGACCGCCAGACCGGGATCCAGGTAGCGGCCGCCATCGGAGAACGAATCGCTGGTGACATTGACTACGCCCATCACCACACAGGAACGCCCCCCACGCGGCTCCAACAGGCGTGATGTCACAACGACCCCAGACTCCCGCACCCCAGGTTCGCGGCCAAGCGGGGAGCGAAGCGGAGGAGCGGAGGAGGGAAGAATCGAGACCTCGGGGCCGCGAACCCCGCCCGGAGCGAAGCGGAGGGCATGTTGGACACAGCGCTCACTTTCGGAGAATGAGGTCCAGGGCCTCGGCGCGCGAGGAGGCATTGCTCTGCAGCATGCCGCGCACGGCCGAGGTGGTGGTGGACGCGCCCGGCTTGCGGATGCCGCGCATCGCCATGCACAGGTGCTCGGCCTCGATCACCACGATCGCGCCGCGCGGATCCAGCTTCTCCATCACCGCGTCGGCGACCTGGGAGGTGAGCCGCTCCTGCACCTGCGGGCGCTTGGCGTAGAGGTCGACCAGGCGGGCCAGCTTGGACAGACCGGTCACCCGGCCGTGCGGGCCGGGGATGTAGCCGACGTGCGCGACGCCGTGGAACGCCACCAGGTGGTGTTCACAGGTCGAGTACATGGGGATGTCGCGCACCAGCACCAGTTCCTGGTGCCCTTCCTCGAACGTGGTGTTGAGGACGTCGGACGGATCGGTGAACAAGCCCGCGAACATCTCGCGGTAGGCCCGGGCCACCCGGGCCGGGGTATCGGCGAGACCGGGACGGTCCGGGTCCTCGCCGACCGCGATCAGCAGTTCGCGGACAGCGGCCTCGGCACGGTCCTGATCGAACGGCCGACCGGTGTCGCGTGCGATCGGGCCGGATACGACACGATTGTTGGTGGCCGACAATCGACACCTCCTGTGTTGACTTGCCGCACATACAGACGCGGCCTGGACGCGGTCGCCGTGCCACTCGGGCGAGTTCCTTCGCGTGGGCAATCGCCCCGCGAACGAACTCGCCCGAGCCGGGCCGCGAACCCCTAGAGCGTATCGGGACCGCGGTCAGCGACGACCGTTCGGTCCGTCCCAACCGTTCTTCTCGTCCTCGTCATTCCCGGCAACGGGCGGCGCGGCCGGGGCCTCCGGCTGCTGATAGCCCGGCTGGTACTGACCGCCCGGCTGATACCGCTGGTTACCCGCGGGCGCCCAGCCGCCGTACGCGCCGCGCGGCTGCGGGGACTGACCCTCGTCCTCCTGCGGCGGCCAGCCCGGCGCGGACCAGCCGGCCGGAGCGCCGTAGTCCGGACGCGAACCGTGCGTGGGCGTGCCGTGACGCGGGTAGGCCGGAGCCTGCGGCGCCGCCGGGTAGCCCTGCGGCGCGGCGGCGGGATAGCCGCCGTACTGCGGCTGCGCCCCGGCGTAGGCCGGATCCGGGTACCCGTTGGCGGGCTGCGCAGCCGGGCGCGACTCCTCCTCCGGGAACGGCTCACCGCGTTCGGCGGCCAGCTCGCGCGGCGTCTTCACCGGCGGGCGGTCCGAGGGCTTGCGCTCACCGAAATCGTTGAAAGCCGTGATGCGCGGCCGCTTCTCGACGGTGGCGAGGATGGTCTCGAGGTCCTTGCGGTGCAGGGTCTCGCGTTCCAGCAGTGCGGTGGCCAGCGAGTCCAGCTCGTCGCGGTAGTCGTTGAGCACCGACCAGGCCTCGGTGTGCGCGGCCTCGATGAGGTTGCGCACCTCCTCGTCGATCTCGCGGGCCACCTCGTGCGAGTAGTCCGAACCCATGCCCATGGACCGGCCCAGGAACGGGTCGCCCTGCTCCTGGCCGTAGCGGACCGCGCCCAGGCGGGCGCTCATGCCGTACTCGGTGACCATGGCCTTCGCGGTCTTGGTGGCCTGGTCGATATCGGACGACGCGCCCGTGGTCGGCTCGTGGAACACCAGTTCCTCGGCCGCGCGACCACCCATGGCGAACACCAGGCGGGCGATCATCTCCGAGCGGGTCATCAGGCCCTTGTCGTCCTCGGGCACGGTCATGGCGTGGCCGCCGGTGCGGCCGCGGGCCAGGATGGTGACCTTGTAGACGGGCTCGATGTCGGGCATCGCCCAGGCGGCCAGGGTGTGACCGGCCTCGTGGTACGCGGTGATCTTCTTCTCGTGCTCGCTGATCACCCGCGACTTGCGGCGGGGGCCGCCGATGACGCGGTCGACCGACTCCTCCAGGGCCGCACCGGTGATCACGGTGCCGTGCACGCGCGCGGTGAGCAGCGCGGCCTCGTTGATGACGTTCGCCAGATCCGCGCCCGACATGCCGACCGTGCGCTTGGCCAGACCGTCGAGGTCGGCTTCCGGCGAGATCGGCTTGCCCTTGGAATGCACGGCCAGAATCGCGCGGCGGCCCTTGAGGTCCGGGTTGCCGACCGGGATCTGCCGGTCGAAACGGCCCGGGCGCAGCAGCGCCGGGTCCAGGATGTCGGGCCGGTTGGTGGCCGCCATGATGATGACTCCGGTGCGCTCACCGAAGCCGTCCATCTCGACCAGCAGCTGGTTCAGGGTCTGCTCGCGCTCGTCGTGACCGCCGCCCAGGCCCGCGCCGCGCTGGCGGCCGACCGCGTCGATCTCGTCGACGAAGATGATGCAGGGGCTGTTCTGCTTGGCCTGATCGAACAGGTCGCGCACCCGGGAGGCGCCGACGCCGACGAACATCTCGACGAAGTCCGAACCGGAGATGGTGAAGAACGGGACGCCCGCCTCACCGGCAACGGCCTTGGCCAGCAACGTCTTTCCGGTGCCGGGCGGGCCGTAGAGCAGCACGCCCTTGGGGATCTTCGCGCCCAGCGCCTGGTACCGCGCCGGGTTCTGCAGGAAGTCCTTGATCTCCTCGAGCTCTTCGATGGCCTCGTCGGCGCCCGCCACATCCTGGAACGTGGTCTTGGGCATGTCCTTCGACAGCAGCTTGGCCTTCGACTTGCCGAAGCCCATCATGCCGCCGCGGCCGCCGCCCTGCATGCGCGACATCACGAAGATGAACAGGCCCAGCAGGATCACCATGGGCAGCATGAAGAGCAGGATCTGGCTCAGCCACGAGTCCTGCTTGACCGAGGTGTTCACCTTGGCGCCGGAATCCTGTGCGGCCTTGAACATCTGCGCGGACACCTCACCGCCGCCCGGATACTTGGCGAGCAGCTTCGTCTCGCCCTTGGTCGCGTCGGTGGGATTCTTCAGCGTGATGCGCAGCTGCTGTTCTTTGTCGTCGATCTGAACCGATTCGACATTCTGCTTGTCCTGCAGCTGGGACAGCGCCACCGAAGTATCGACGCTATGCCAGCCGCGCGTGTCGTTGCTGAAATAGCTGACCAACCAGATCACGAGCAGAAAGCCCGCGACTATGGCCAGGTTGCGGAACACATTCTTGCGGGTCATAGAGCGTCGGCCGGAGGCCAGTCCTTTCCGGGGGGTGTATCCGGTTGCCTGCTGTGCTTTCGGGGCACGCCCGTTCCGGCGAACGGATGCGGACATGCCACGGTACCGCGTACGGTCTAGTCGTTACATCGCGCAGTTCGGCAGCTAGTGCAGTTCAACAGGTAAACGGCTGGAGAACGCGGGTGGTTCCCCGACCACTTGCGGCAACACGTCGGTTCGATCACCCCCTGGTGTCGGACCTCGTGGTCACAACCATGGCATGGTCGTTACATCGTGAGTGGCGACACAACAGAGCGCAGGGGGTATGGACATAGTCGAGCTACGGACACCCACGGCGATTGTGCGTCATGGCAACGGGCGGTTGACGGTGCTGCGACCTGGAACGGACGGCGAGCGCGTGCTCGACGTGCCGGTGAGCGACCTGCTGAAGGTGCGTTTGAACCGGCGCGCCGATGACGCCGTCGTCATCGAGATCTACCTCCGCTACCCCACCCCGGTCCTGACCGGAGTCCCCGCCGACCGGACCCCGCTGCCGGTGCTCATCGCCGAACACGATGTGCCCGCCGCGACCGTCATCGTCGAGCGGATCAACAACCAGATCCTGGCCACCCAGCGGCTGGACGTGGCCGCCCCCGATCTGACCCCGCCCGCGCCCTCCTGGGGCCGCGGCGGACCCGCCCGCGCCGACGTGGACCGCGCGGTCCGGCGCATGGCCCCCAAGCGGGACGCCAAGCCCGCGATCGCGGCGTTGCAGCGGTTCGTCACGCCCGGCGAGTACGTGTTGGAGACCGCCCTGGTCACCACGCAGGCGCCCGCGCCCAAGGCCACCGGCCTGCTCGCGGTCACCACCACGCGGCTGATCTTCGTGGCCCTCGGCTCGGGCAAGCGTTTCGCCCACGAACTGCCGATCGCGGCCCTGCTGTGGGCTCGCACCACCGACGAGGACGCGGCGGACTCGGCGCCCGGCGAATACGGTCTCGAGGTCAGTGACGGCAATCTGATCTGGAATTTCCTCGGCACCGATCGCGCCGACACCGATCGGGTCGCGGGCGCGTTGAATTTCGCCATTCAGCGCGAGGTCGCCGACGGTGCGGCCGGGCCGGCCGATCCGGGTGTGGCGAAGCTGTACTCGGAGTGGGAATTGCTGGTCGAGCGGCATTCGCTCGGCATGGTCGACGACGCGCAGTTCCAGCGCTACGGCCGCGGAATTCTCCGGTCCCTGCCGGACTGATCGACACGGCCGGAACCGAGGCAGGGTTTGGGGGCGAATGGCCCCCGAACCGCGGATGTTATTCGTCCGGCTGCAGCGTGATCCGCCGCCACGGGCTGGTCGGCCGCATCCACAGGCGTAGCAATTCCATGCGCCGGTCCACGCCGCCGGATTTCAGTTCCGCGAGGTCCTCGCAGGCCTGCCAGTAGGTCCACCCGGCCAAGTAGGCGTCCCCGAATTGCCGCCAGTTGCGGTATTTGCGCTGGGCCGGGGGCAGGGCCCGCATCAGGTAGTCCCAGGCGACGTCGGCGTCGAGGTAGCCGGCGGTGTAGGCCATGCGCGCGACGGCCACCACCCGGGCCAGATCCCAGGCCTGGATATCGGTGGGCAGCGGGCGGACCAGGTGGTCGGTGAGACCGAGTTTGATGGCCTGCGACCAGATGTCGTAATCGCGGACCAGGGCTTCGGGATTCTCCATGCCGCGGAAGGAACCGACCTGGCGTAGGAAGGCGCGATGACGATCCGCGCGTTCACCGAAGCGGTCGCGTTCAGGGGAGTTGATGGCCGCCATGACGAGCGGATGCACGAGCGCGTAGAGCGGGCCGTGCATGCCGTCGAGCAGTTGTTCCATCGAGGCCATGGCCTCGGTGCCGTCGGTGATGCCCCAGGCGCCGGTGAGGGTGTCGATGGCAAGTTCGCGGCGATCACCCAGGGGGTGGTCGCGTTCGGGTCCGAGCAGCAGCGCGTCGTGGAAGGCGTCCCAGCGCGCTGAATAGAAGCCGCCGAGCGCCAGTGCGCGCAGTTCGTCGTCCGAGACCTGCGCACCGGACCAATGATCGTCTTCGCGCTGGTCCAGCTCCGGATAGGGAAATGTGGTCAGCGTGGGTACGTCGCGGGCGGGCATAACCCGATTGTTCCCCATCGATCTTGGAGTGGCCGCCTATTCGCCGATCGCGTCTGCCACACCTGTCGCGGCGGGTGCGAATAATCGGCAAACCATTCGGTCCGTAATTCCAGCGAACCCGACACGACACAGTCACGCAATTGTCTGAATCTTGCCCTGTCACAGCGGGTAATCCGACGCTAATCTCTGGGGGCATGAGTGGGAACATCACCCTGCTGCGCGGCCTCACACCGGCCGCCACCGAGCAGGAAATCTATGCCGCCGCACAGGAATACGTGCGGAAAGTCGGCGGGGTGTCGGGATTGACAACGGCTACCAAGACTGCGGTGGACAAGGCGGTCGCCGCGATCGCCGCCGCCACCACCCAATTGCTGGCCGAATTACCGGAACGCCGGGCCTCGGAGGGCGAACCGCCCACCCGCCGCCGGGCCGCCCGGGAGGCCATCGCGGAGGAGGCGAGCTGAGGCTCGCCGAATCACACGCCGTACACCGCCACGCAGTCGAGCGCGATCTCCAGCCGAGGTCCGTGCTGGTCGAGTGAGTGACCGAGTAGTTCTTCTATGCGCTGAATGCGGTATCGCACCGTGTTCTTGTGCACGCCGAGCGTTTTCGCGGCCGCGTCGGGGCTGCGCCGGGCTCGGAGATAGGCATGCAAGGTTTCGCGCAATCGCGCCGACTGCGGGTCGGGGGCGGCGAGTGCGCCCAGTTCCCGTGCGATGAGCGAACGCATCGCGGCCTCGTCGGTTCCCGCCAGATAGGCGACCTCCACCTCCGAGTAGTGCAGCACGCGCGGCGCACCCGGCCGGGCCCGTTCGGCGACCTGCCGGGCCGCGACCGCCTCACGGTGGCTGGCCCGGAAGCCGGCGGTGTGCGCGGCGGGCACGCCGACCGCGACGCGCACGGGCGCGTCCACCGACCACACCGGATCGTCCGGCCCGGGAATCGCCGGGCCGGACACTCCGTCGCCGTCGACGCCGATCCAGGCCCACAGCGCGGTCGCGCCGGACGGCACGGTGAGCAGGCTGCCGTTGCCGAGCGTGCCCGCGAATCGGGCCACGATCCGGTCGAGCCGGCCCACCGCCTCGCCGCTGCCGTCGGACGGCAACGGCGCGGCATCCTCGTCGGTCCACACCACGAGCGCCAGATGCCGTTGGCCGAGCCGGTATCCGAGCCGGGCGGACGCGCTCTCGGTGTCCACGTCGGCGCCGTCGAGCAGGCTGCGCACGATCTCGGCGCGCTGGGTGAGGGCGGCGCGCAGGCCGCGTTCGCGTTCGGCCATATAAGTGTCGGTGAGGGTTTCGACCGAGGTGCTGACCCAGCGCGTGGTGCGGTCGAAAAGCCGAAGCAGCAGCGATCTTTCGATATCGCGCGGCAACTGCCGCTGTTCGAGCACCTCGGTCATGTAGTCGATGCAGGCTTCCTGACCGAGGTGGTAGACGCGCAGCAGCAGGCGCACGTCGTAGCCGCGGCGGGCGACGGTGCGGGCGAAGGCGTGGGCTTCCTCGGGGACCGGGTAGTCGAAGCGGTCCTGGGTGAGGCCGCTGAGCACGGCGACGGCGTGGGCGCGACTGCTGGCGGCCAGGTCGCGGCGCATATCGCGGTCACGCAGTTCGGGGATGCGGGCGATGATCGCGTTGTCGAGGCGAGTGACGACCTGTTCGAGGGTTTCGGCGGGCAGGGTCTCGGCGACGAAATCGGCGATCCATTGCCGGATCTCGGCGCTGTTCAGCGTCGTCGTCACGGGGCACCTCCGGGGTTTGTACTCCGAGCACAAAACCGACCGGAACTATTGACCCGATTAGCCAAGCATGGGCTCGCGAAATTGTGTCACGATCATAGTCCGGTGAGCTGGCACACAGCTCGCCATCGCAACGTAGCGCATGGGGAGAGGCACATCGTGACCAATACCGAACCCGCCGCGGGCACCGCTCGCAAGACCGGGACCCGCAAGGCAGCCGGGACCGCGACCAAGGCCGCCCCGCAGCCCGAGGTCCCGAAACCGGCCACCGAGCTCGAGGTTCGCAACCCCGCGACCGGGGCGCTCGCCGGGACGGTCCCGATCGACTCGGCCGACACCGTCGCCGCCAAGGTCCGCGAACTGCGCGCGCACCAGCCCGCCTGGGAGGCCCTGGGCCCCGACGGCCGCAAGGAATGGCTGCTCAAATTGCAGGACTGGCTGGTCGACAACACCGACCACCTGGCCGACGTGCTGCAGTCCGAGACCGGCAAGGCCCGCGTGGACTCGCTCATCGACCCGGCCTTCTCGGTCGACCTCACCGGCTACTACGCCCGCCGCGCCGCGAAATTCCTGGCCGACGAACACCCTTCGCCGCACAGCCCGCTGGCCCGAGTCAAGCAGCTGACCACCGTCTTCCGCCCGTACCCGGTGGTCGGCGTGATCACCCCGTGGAACTTCCCGCTGGCCATGCCGGTCATCGACGTGATCCCGGCGCTGGCCGCGGGCGCCGCGGTCATCCTCAAGCCCTCCGAGGTGACCCCGCTCTCGGCCGTCGAACTGGCGCGGGGCTGGCGTGAGATCGGCGCGCCCCCGGTGTTCGAGGTCGTCACCGGCGCGGGCGAGACCGGCGCGGCCGTGGTCGGCAACGCCGACTACATCCAGTTCACCGGGTCCACCGCCACCGGCCGCAAGATCGCCTCGGCCTGCACCGAGCGGATGATCCCGTTCAGCCTGGAGCTCGGCGGCAAGGACCCGGCCATCGTGCTGGCCGACGCCGACCTGGACCGCGCTGCGCACGGCATCGCCTTCGGCGGGCTGTTCAACGCCGGGCAGGTGTGCATCTCGGTGGAACGCGTGTACGTGGAAGCCGCTGTGTACGACGAGTTCCTGGCGAAGCTGACCGCCGCGGTCAAGGAGGTCCGCCAGGGCGTGGACGGCCGCAAGCCTCAATACGACATGGGCGCGCTGGCCAACGAGAACCAGGCGCAGATCGTGCAGCGGCACGTCGAGGAAGCCGTCAAGGCGGGTGCGCGAATCACCACCGGCGGCAAGCGGACCGGCGTCGGCACCCTGTTCGAGCCGACCGTGCTCGCCGACGTGGACCACACCATGACCTGCATGACCGAGGAGACCTTCGGCCCCACCCTGCCGGTCATGAAGGTCGCCAACGAGGCGGAAGCCATTCGGCTGGCCAATGATTCGATCTACGGGCTGTCCGCGTCGGTGTGGTCGGGCGACAACGATCGCGCCGAACGCGTTGCGCGCCGGCTGAACGCGGGCGCGGTCAATATCAACGACGTCTTCGCCAATATGTTCAGCTTCGCGCTGCCCATGGGCGGCTGGGGCCTGTCCGGCACCGGCGCGCGCTGGGGCGGCCCCAACGGCGTGCGCAAGTACTGCCGCCAGCAGGCCATCACCAAGCCGATCCTGCCCACCATGACCAAGGAACCGCTGTGGTTCCCGTATTCACCGCCCAAGCTGATGTTCGCCATGAGTGCCATGCGGGCCGCGGGCACTCGCGGGCTGCGGCGTCTGAACGTGCCCGCCATCGTCAAGACCGTGCGGGGGCTGTGATGACCGACTTCGGAACCATCGCCGGCAAGGTCGTGGTGATCACCGGCGGCGCGCGCGGCATCGGCCTGGCCACCGCCACCGCCCTGCAGGCGCTCGGCGCGAAGATCGCCATCGGCGATATCGACGAGACCACCGTCAAAGAGTCGGGCGCGGCACGGGATTTCGACGTCTACGACAAGCTGGACGTCACCGACCAGCAGTCCTTCGAGGGCTTCCTCGACGAGGTGGAACGCCGGCTCGGCCCGATTGACGTGCTGATCAACAATGCCGGGATCATGCCCACCGGACGCGTGGTGGACGAGCCGGACCAGATCACCCGCCGCATCCTCGACATCAATGTGTACGGCGTGATCCTCGGCTCCAAGCTGGGCATCGCCCGCATGCTGCCGCGCGGGCACGGGCACGTCATCAATATCGCGTCGCTGGCGGGCGAGAGCCACATTCCCGGGCTGGCCACCTACAACGCCAGCAAGCACGCGGTGCTCGGCTTCACCGACACCCTGCGCGAGGAGTACCGGGGCACCGGGCTCGAGTTCTCCTCGGTGCTGCCCACGCTCACCAAAACCGAACTGGGATCCGGGGTTTCACTGCCCAGGCTGATGCGCGCGGCCGAACCCGAGGAGATCGCGGACGCCATCGCGAAGCTGATCGTGGCGCCCAAGGCGAAGGCGCGGGTCACCGCGGTGGCGGGGATCATCGCGCAGGCCGTCGGGCTGCTGCCGCAGTTCGTGGGTGACGCCATCGGGCGGGCGCTGGGTTCGCAGACCGCCTTCCTCGACGACGTGGACAGCGACGCGCGCAAGGCCTACGAGCATCGGGTGCGCGACTAGCTCACCGTAGGGTCGGCGGCATGGGAAGCAGGAGTGCGGTTTTCGCCGGATTGTCGACACTGGATCTCGCCTATGCCGTCGACCGGTATCCCGCCGAGGACTCCAAGACCCAGGCCGCCGACCTGTTCCTGGGCGCGGGCGGACCGGCCGCCAATGCGGCGGTCGCCTACGCGTTCCTGTCCGGCGCGCACCCCGCGCTGGTCACCGCGTTGGGGAAACACCCACTGGCGGAACTGATCCGGGGTGATCTGCGGCAGCACGGCGTCACCCCCGTGGACCTCACCCCGGACGGTGATCAGCAACCGCCGGTGTCCTCGATCATCGTCGCCACGGCGGCGGCCACCCGGACCATCGTGTCGCTGGACGGCTCGCGGATCCATCCGGATCTCGACGACTCGACGGCCGAGACGGTCGCGGACGCGTCGCTGCTGCTGGTGGACGGCCACTACCCCGACCATGCCGTACGGCTCGCCACGGCGGCTCGGGCGGCGGGAGTGCCGGTGGTGCTCGATGCCGGGCGCTGGCGGCCGGTGCATGCCGAACTGCTGCCGATCGTGGATATCGCGATCTGCTCGAGTGCCTTCACTCCGCCTGGGGTAGCGGCGGATTCGACGGATGAGGTGTTCGACCACCTGCACGCGGTGGGCCCGGCGCTGGTGGCGGTCACCGGGGGCGGCGGCCCGATCCGCTATTCGACGCCGGGCGGCCGCGGCGAGATCCGCGTTCCCGCCGAACCCGCGATCGACACGCTCGGGGCGGGCGACATCCTGCACGGCGCGTTCTGCCACTTCCACGAACGCGGCGCCGACTTCCCGGCCGCGCTGCGCGAGGCAGCCGTCGTGGCCAGCGCCTCCTGTCGCTACGTCGGCACCCGGGAATGGATGCGGCACTTCGAAACTCGGCCGATGCGGTGACCGCTCAGTCGATGCGGTAGCCGCGACCGGCTTTCCGGAGCACCAGATCGGCTCGGCCGCGGGTGGATTCGACCAGGACGGCATTGCGCAGGTCGCTGTTCATCACCTTGTCGCGGGCGGCCGCGGGCGTGCGGCCGCCGCGAATATGTCGGCGCAGCAGACGTTGTTCGATGATCGGGCGCGGCACGTCCAGGTACCAGGCCTCGTCGAGCTGGGGGCGGACGGCGGCCCAGCCCGGGTGGGAACGGTCGTCGAGCAGCAGATAGTTGCCCTCGGTGACGACGATCGCGTGGTGGTCGAAGACGACGCCGGCTGGCATCGGTTCGTGCAGGTCGCGGTCGTAGGTGGGCCAGGGCACCGGGGTGCCGGGGGTGGCGTCGCGGAGCGTTCGGAGCAGCGCCGCATAGCCTTCGGCGTCGAAGGTCTCCGGTTCGCCCTTGCGGTCCAGGATTCCGGCGGCGCGCAGCCGGTCGTTGGTGAGGTGGAAGCCGTCCATGGGCGCGACTTCGGCGATGGCGGTCCCGGCGGCCAGGTTCAGTTCATCGCGGATGCCGCGGGCGAGGGTGGATTTGCCCGCCCCGGGCGGGCCCGCGATCCCCAGCAGAAACCGACCGGAATGACCTTCAGCACGTCGGCGGACTCGCGCCGCCAACTCCGCCAAGGAAGTTTCGACACTGCCACGTATCGCCACCCCACGAGCCTACGGGGAATCAGTGCCCGGCTTCGGGAATGGCGCGAACCAGCGCTCCCAGATCGGCTTCCAGCATCCGCGACAACCGATAGATCACCACGAACGCCAGCACGCCGCCCACGCTGAGGATGCGCAGCGGCACGATCACCAACCCCAGCTCGTCGGTCGACACGAACGTCACCGATGCCACCCCGAGCAGCGGCACCGACGCCGCCGCGGCCAGATAGAAATTGCTGCGCCGCGCCAGCGCCGCCAGCTGCCGCCGATCCTCGTGCCCCACCGAACCGCGCGCCAGCAACTGCGGATACAGCGACCGCACCGAATACACCATGATCAGGAAGAACGGATAGGCCAGCGCGATGGTCGCGCACACCACCTGCGCGGTGAAGAAATGCGCGAAAGCCGTGTGCGGCAGGCGCGCTCCGGCACCGGCCAGCGCCAGTGGCCACGCGATTCCGGCTATCAGCCACAAGGCGAACGGCACCCACACCACCCGCTCCCCCAGCAGCAGGGTGTCCGCGCGGGCGCGGGCCAGCTGATCCGGGGTGTACTCGTGGCCGCGACCCAGCCGGTACGAGACCGTCAGCGGGCGCCGCGCCAGCCACAACAACAGCAGCGCGGCCACCGGGAAGGCCGCCAGATTGTTGATCAGCGCCACCTGCTCGAACCGGTACTGATCCGACGCCGACAGCTCATCCACGATGAGGCTCTTGTTGATCCGGATGTTGTACCAACTGGCCAGTGCGTTCGGCAGACCCACGCACAGCACCGCGATCGGCACCGGCCAGCTCCGCAACCGCGCCCACAGGCTGTGCGCGGGCGGGTCGATCAGATCCCGGGCATCGGGGTCCAGGCACAGGTCCAGCTGCCCGGCCAGCTGACCGCCGCTCTGCCAACGCCGGGACGCGTCGGGGCGCAGGCATTCCAGCAGCACACGCCGCAGGGTGGCGGGAGTGTCCGGGGGCAGGTTGTCCAAGGCCGCCGCGGGCACCCCGGCCATACGGCGGGCCAGCATCGCCGGCACGGCGTCGGTCCCGGCCTCGGGATCGTCGAACGGCAGTGAGCCGGTGAGCATTTCCCACAGCACCACGCCGAGCGAGTAGATGTCGCTGGCGGGGCCGGGCGACGGCGCGGCCGAATCCAGCAGGGCCCGTAGCGCTTCCGGCGACCGATACCGCAGTGCCTCCGCGCCGTTCGCGCTCGCGCTCCTGGCACCGATGAACTCGGTGCTCCAATACATCGGCCCCAGTGCGAAATCCGCGAGTTTCGGCACCCCTTCGGCCGTGAACAGCACGTTGGCCGGCCGGATGTCGTGGTGCAGCACCCCTTGCCGTTTCCCGTATTCGAGTGCCTCGGCGAGCCGCCGCCCCACCCAGGCCACGGTTTCAGGCCAGCTCAGGGCGGCGATGTCGGTTCGCACCGGCGATCCGGACGGGCGGCTCTCGCCCTTGGCCTCCATGGCGGAATCGATGGCGCGCAACAGCAATCCGCCGTCGGGCAGTCCGTTCGTGGCGGGGGCGGTGCGGTGGATCATGCGGCCGCCGGGTTTGCCGCCATTGTCCGCCGCCTTGGCTTCGCGGCGCAGCTGGGCGAGCACGCCCTCGGCGGTGCCGCCGGGCACGTACTGCATGTACAGCAGTCGCAGTGGCTTCCCGGTGCTGCCGTCCGCGATCAGCCGCTGGTCGAAAACGCGCACGATGTACTGGTGGTCGAGCTGGGCGACGGTGTCGCTATCCGCGCCCGCCTCCACCCGGACCGCGACCAGTCGCTGCATGGAACGCTGCCGGGCCAGGAACATGCGGCTGTAGTCGGCGCCGCCGAGATCGGTGAGCAGGTCGAAATCGTCGAGGCGGCGACCGGTCTCGATGCCCTCGGGCAGCACCGGCGGCGGGGGCGGTGGGGTCTCGCCGGTGAAGCGGCGACGGATCTCGGTGGCGACCTCGGGGTATTCGGCGGTGAAGCTGTCCACGTCGAGGGGCCGGAAACGGCTGCGGGCCAGGTACTCCTCGCACACCAGATCGGCGAAGGCCGGACTGGTTCCCATCTCCGGGAACTCCCGGCGGTACTCCGCGACCCGCTTCTCCAGTCCGGCGCGCCGCCAGCGCTGCCGCATGTCGACGCGGACCAGATCGGTGAGCACCTCGAGCCGGACCGCGCGCCCGTCGGGCAGATACCCGGCCAGGAGCGGCGGTTCCTGGCGGTCGCCGCGCAGGGTTGATTCCCAGTCGGCGGAGAAGCGGGCGAGAGCTCGGGCCGAGAGTTCACTCACGGCGTGGCACCCGTATCGCCATCGGCGCCGGACGCCGCGGTCTCGCCGTCGCCGGTCGGGCCCGCCGAGCGGGCCGGCGCGACCACGCGTTCCAGCGCCGCCAGGTCCGCCTCGAGGGCCCGGAAGATGGCGTAGATCAGCACGAACGCCGCGATCCCGCCGACGCTGAGCACCCGGACCGCCACGATCACCTTCGGAATGTCCTCCGGCGGCAGGAACGTCACGCCCGCGACCGCGAGCAGCGGCACCGACGCCGCCACCGCCAGATAGGTGGTGCAGCGACGGCCCAGCCGATGCAGCCACACCGCGTCCTCGCCGCTGATGTCGCCGTGCCGCAGGAACATCGGATAGATGCACCGCACCAGATAGAAGGCGACCAGGAAGAACGGATACGCCACCGCGATCGCCCCGCACACCACCAGCGACACCAGGAAGTGCACGACACCGCGCACCGGGAGATCGGTGGCGGTCATGCGCAGCACCAGTGGGAAGGTGAAGCCCGCGACCACCCACAGCCCGAACACCACCGAGGAGATGCGTTCCCCGGCGAGCAGCACGTCCGCCCGGGCTCTGCGTAGCGTCTCGGCGTCGTATTCCTGGCCCTTGCGCAGCCCGCGCGGCACCACGACCACCGACCAGCACAGGTAAGCGATGATGGCCGTGCCGAGCGGGAAGAACATCAGGTTCACCGAGCTGGTGGTGAGCACGAAGGTGCGCATGGCCGACTCGGACAGGTGACTGATGATGAAGGCCCGGTTGTGCGCGATGTTGTACAGCGAGGCCAGTATGTTCGGGATCGCCACGGCCAGCGTGACCAGGGGAATCAGCCATGGCCGCAACCGCATCCGCCAGCTGTTCGGGGGTGGGTCGACCAGGTCGCGGGCGCGTTCGTCCAGGCACATGTCGAGCTGGCCGGCCAGCACGGCGCCGCTGCTCCAGCGCTGGTCGCGGTCGGGTGCCAGACAGGTGAGCAGGACCCGGCGCAGCGCGGCCGGGCAGTCGGGCGGCACCCGGTCCAGGGCCACGGTGTCGACGCCGCTGCGGCGGCGGGCGAGCATGGCCTCGAGGGTGGTGCGGTCGCCGTGGTCGCCGGGTCCGGCGGTGCTGTCGTCGAAGGGTTTGGCCCCGGTGAGCAGTTCCCACAGCACCACCCCGAGGGAGAAGATGTCGGCGCGGGTGTCCAGGTCGGCGGCACTGGTCGCGGCCGCCGGATGGCAGGCTTCCAGCTGTTCCGGGGACATGTAGGACAGCGAACCACCGAAGTAGGCGACCGGGCTGGAACTGTCCAGATTGCGGCTGAAACTGATATTGAAGTCGGCCAGTTTCGGCACGGCCTCGGCCGTGAGCAGCACGTTCGCGGGTTTCACGTCGCGGTGCAGCACCCCGTGCGAGTCCGCGTAGTCCAGCGCCTCGGCCAGTCTGCGGCCCAGCCACGCAACGGTTTCCGGCCAGCTCAGCCCGGCCAGTTCGGCGCGGACGCTGGAGTCGGTGGGCCGGATCTCGCCCTTCTCCTCCATGGCCGCGTCCGCCGCGTCCAGCAGCAGCTGCCCGCTGCGTTCGGCGGGCGGGGTGGCGCGCACCCAGCGCAACACGCCGAGCAGGGTGCCGCCGGGCAGGAACTGCATGTACAGCAGCCGCAGCCGCCGCCCGGATTCGGTGCGCACGTCCGAGAGCAGCCGCTGGTCGAAGACGCGCACGATGTAGTCGTGGTCGAGCTGGGCCAGGGTCTGCGGTTCGGTGCCGTGATCCGCGGAGATCTTCACCGCGACCAGGCGTTGCAGGGAGCGCTGCCGGGCCAGGAAGACGCGGGCGAACGCCCCGGAACCGAGGCTGGTCAGCAGGTCGAATTCATCGATGCGCTGGCCGATCTCGATGCGGTCGAGCAGCGCGCCGGTCTCGGGCGTGGTGGCGACCCCGCCGGTGGCGCGGGTGGGATCGGCCGGTTCGCCGATCAGCTGCGAGGGGTCCTCGTACTGGGTCAGCTCGCTCGCGTCGGGCACCCGGGTGGTGTCGCCTTCGACCGGCAGCCCGGTGCGGGCGGTGGCCTCGGCCGGGAGCCGGGTGGATTCGTCGAGCCAGGCGCCGCGAGTGGACGCGTCCAGCTCGAAATCGCCGCGGGTGGACTCGTCGGGCCCGGCGCGGCGGGTGCTCTGGTCCTCGTCGTCGGCATTGAGCAGCTGCCGCAGCTCGCCCGCCTGATCCGGGTACTCGCGCAGGCAGTCGCGCGGATCCACGCGCTCGCCGCTGTGGCGGCGGATGACGAACTCCTCGTATACCAGCCCGGCGGGCAGGTCGGCCGGCGTGAGCTCGGGGAATTCGGCGCTGTAGTCACGCAGTCGTTTGGGCGGGGTGGCCGGTTCCCCGGTGGTGCGCCGCAGCCAGCGGTGGCGTATGTCGACGCGGATCAGTTCCAGCAGGGCACCCCGGCGCAGCGTGCTGGCGTCGGGCAGATAGTCGGCGATGCTGGGCGGGGCCGCAGCGGAGTCCCAGGCCGCCGCGAAGGCGACGACCGCGCTCGATTCAGTTCCGGCCGAATATGCGCCGGAACGGTGGTCGGAACCAGAAGCCATGTCCGCACCCATCTGGCTCGGCACGGATGTTGTCGATCCGCACTGTCGATCCGGGGGATGTCGTGGATTCTGAGATTCGGTCAAAGAACCCGCCACACCCGACACCATCATCCCCGACCAATAGCCGGAATGATAACTTGCGGGCCACGAGCGGATCACCCGATTTCGACACGATGCGACGGGGGAACACCAGCATGTACGACGAGGGCACGGCATTAGCGGCGGAGATCGCCACGGCCGACGCCGCCGAGGAGGAAGCGGTGGCACCAAACGCGCGAGACGGGGGAGCCGACACGCCCGATTCCGACACCCCGTCCGACCGTCCCCCGATGGATCCGACCACTGCGATCGGCGTCGCCACCGCGGTCCAGAACGGCACCCTGTCCCCCGAGGACGCCGTCGAGGCCGCGCTGGCCCGGATCCGCGCCCGCGATCGGAAGCTGAACGCCTTCAGCCTGGTCCGTGAGGAAGCCGCCCGCGCCGAGGCGCGCGCCGTCGCCGAGCGGGCCGATCTGGACATGCTGCCGCTGGCGGGGGTGCCGGTCGCGATCAAGAACAACATCGATGTCGCGGGCGAGGTGACCCGGGGCGGGTCGCTGTCCGGGTCCGATCTGGCCGCCACCGGCGATCACGCCGTGGTGCGGCGGCTGCGGGCGGCGGGCGCGGTGGTCGTCGGGCTCACCCACATGCCCGAGTTCGGGCTGTGGGGCGTCACCGACGGTCCGGGCAGCATCACCCGCAGCCCCTGGAACACCCGCTACTCCGCGGGCGGGTCGTCGGGCGGCTCCGGCGCGGCGGTCGGCTCCGGCATGGTGCCGATCGCGCACGGCAATGACGGACTCGGCTCGGTGCGCATCCCGGCGGCCTGCTCGGGCGTGGTCGGCATGAAGCCGGGCCGCGGCCTGGTGCCCGCGGACGTGGGCATCGACTCGTGGGGCGGTATGACCGAAAACGGCGTTCTCGCAACGACTGTCGCCGATACCGCGCTCATGCTGTCGGTGCTGGCGGACCGCCCCGACCTGGCCGACCTGGACACCCCGCAGACCCTGCGCATCGGCCTGGCGACCGGGGCCCCGACGCCGCTCACCCACGTCGACCTGGCCTGGACCGCGGCCGCCGACAAGGCCGCAGCGGCCGCCTCGCTGGCCGGGCACATCATCGGTGTGGCCGAACTCCCTTATCAGGGCGTGACTTTCGCGCTGCTGCTGCGCTGGCTGGCCAATGCCGCCCGCGAGGCCGCGACCGTGCCGCACCCGGACCGGCTGCAGCGCCGCACCCGCACCCACGTGGCGCTGGGCCGGACGGTGCTGAAGTCGGGTCTGCTGCGGGCCTCGCAGGTCGACCGGGTGGAATCACGCCTGCTGGACTACTTCGAGCGCTACGACGTGGTCATCACGCCCACGCTGGCCACTCCCGCGCCGCGCGCCCGCCGCTGGCATTCGCGGCCGTGGCTGGCGAATGTGCTTGCCAACGTGAAGTTCTCGCCGTTCACGCCGCTGTGGAATCTGGTCGGCTGGCCCGCCATCTCCATTCCGATGGGCCTGCACCCGCGCTCCGGCACCCCGGTGGCGGCGCAGATCGCGGGCCCGCCCGGCAGCGAGGCCACCATCCTGCGGCTGGCCGCCCAGATCGAGGCCGCCCACCCTTGGCAGCGGACCGTCTCCTGACGGGATCGGGCCCCGTCTCCTGACCGTCCCCGGACACAGGACAGCGC
>NZ_JBHWHH010000028.1:0-54958 GCF_042732555.1 Nocardia sp. NPDC059764 | reverse complement strand
GATTTGGTGAATACCAGGTCCTGGAAGACGTCGGCGGTGTAGTCGCCGCCGTCGATGATCTTCGCGTAGGCGGGCAGGGTATTGGTCATGGCGGTCAGCCACCCGGTGGCGCGGGTGGCGAACTCCGAGGCCGTCACTCCGGCCGAACCGACCAGCGCCGCGCCCTGGAAGAAGCCGCCGAACATCGTGTACATGGCGGTCAGCAGCGCGAAGTCCCACAGCGCGGCCAGGCCCGGGTCGGCTCCGAGATGGTCGGCGGCGCCCAGCGATTCGAGGGCCGGTCGCCACGCTTCGAAGACCGTGGGCGAGCCGCTGTAGAGGATGCTCGCACCGGGGCCGCCGATCATGTCGGGGACGGCCATGATGCCGCCGTCGAGGAATTCGATCCCGTGCGTGGCCGCCCACGCGGCGAGCTCACGGGACTGCTCGGGTGTGGTGCTGGTCAGATTGAGCCACTGTTTGCCGGTCAGGTCCGCGGAGATGGGATCGAGGGTCTCGTGCACCGAGGCGTGGTCGAGCAGGACCGTGATGATCAGTTCGCCGCCACGCACGGCGGCGCCGGCGGTCGCGGCCGCCACCGCACCCGCGGCGATCACGTCGGTGTCCCGGCCCGGCGTGCGGTTCCACACCGTGGCCGGTATTCCGGCGCTCACGAGTCGGGTGGCCAACGCGCGGCCCATCGCCCCGAGCCCCAGTACGGTGACCGGGCTGTGCTGGGTGTTCGTCATTGCGGGACAACTCCTTCTGGCAGGGTCGAGGACGTTCGGCGCGCGCTGTATCGAGGGTGCCGGGCTCCGGGCCGGGCGACAAGTACGCACTAATTCCTCAGACACTGACCGGAAGGTATGTGTCCAGCTCGTAGGCGTGGGCGGCATCGCGCGCACGTTTGCACCGAGTGCAGAATTGGCGTGTGTGCCGAATTCCGTGCGCGCGAAGCGATCGCGGTGTGGGTTACTGCCCGTCGGTGGTGCGGGCGGCGGCCCGGGATCCGGCGACACGGCCGAAGGCGAGGGCGTCGGCGATGTGGAAGCCGCCGTCCTTGCACCAGGAGTAGGTGGAGCTGACATTGCCCGCGGCGTAGAGGCCGGGGATGGTCGCGCCGAACGGGTCGAGGACCTCGGCGTGCTCGTTGCGGCGGGGGCCGCCATTGCTCCAGGCCAGGATGGGGGCGCTGGTGAAGGCGTAGTAGGGCGGCTCCGAGATCGGGGCCAGAGTCTTTGCGGGGCGGCCGAACTGGTCGTCGGATCCGGCCGCGCAGGCCGCATTGTAGCGGTCCAGGGTGGCGCGCAGGACCTCCGGGTCGACGTGGATCAGCTCGGCCAGTTCCTTGAGGAACTCGGCGCGGTGGATCCAGCCCTTGCCGATCTCGGCGCTATTGTCGGCACTCCACTCTTGACGTCCTCTTCGGCCAGAAGGCCGACGATTCCTGCCAGCGCCCCTGACAGGGCGCTCTGGGTGGGTTCCTGTTTCGCTGGGACTTGCTTTCCGTCAGGCGGAAAGACTGACGGTCCCTCCGCAGGCGTTTAGCCTCTCCGCCCGTCCGGCGGCGAGGATGTTGTGGGCCGCGTTCAGATCACGGTCATGGACAGCCCCGCAGGCGCACGTCCACTCGCGCACATACAGAGGCTTCTTACCGCTCAGCGCCCCACATTCGGAACACAACTGGCTGGACGGGAACCAGCGGTCCACCCTGGCGAAGGTGCGCCCGTACCGTGTGGCCTTCTCGTCCAGCATGCGGGTGAACATGCCCCACCCGGCATCATGCACACTCTTGGCCAACCGGGTACGCGCGAGACCTTTCACGCACAAGTCCTCCACATACACCGCTTGGTTGTCGCGGATGATCCGTGTCGACTGCTTGTGCGCCCAATCCCGGCGCGTATCGGCCACTTTCGCGTGAGTACGTGCGACCTTCAACCGGGCTCTATCCCGGTTCGCCGAGCCCTTCGCCTTGCGGGACAACGCTTTCTGTGCCTTCCGCAAACGGCGCTCGGCCTGCCGCAGAAACCTCGGCGACTCTATCCGTGACCCGTCCGACAGAACGGCGAACGTTGACAGGCCAAGGTCGATACCCACCTCGGCATCCAGTTCCGGAAGCGACTGGTCGTCTGTCTGTACCACGAACGACGCGAAGTACCGTCCCGCCGCGTCCTTGATGATCGTCACCGACGATGGCTCACACGGCAGCTCCCGCGACCACGCCACTTTCACATCGCCGATCTTCGGCACCCGCAGCTTGCCGCCCGGTGTCACCGCGAACCGTGAGTTCTTGGTGAACCGGATGGCATGCCGGTTGTCCTTGCGGGAGCGGAATCGGGGCGGACCTACCCGCGCGCCGCGCCGTTTGCCGGTGATCGAGGCGAAGAAGTTGCGGTAGGCGGTGTTCAGATCGGCCAACGCCTGTTGCAACACCACCGAGGACACCTCGGCCAGCCATGCACGTTGCGGGGATTTCTTGGCTTCGGTCAACGCTTTCGACAGTTCAGCGTCCGTGATGTAGGGCTGTCCGTCGCGGCGCGCGGCCTCCCGCGCGGCCAACGCATCGTTGTACACCACTCGCGCGCATCCGAACGCCCGCGCCAGCGAAACCCGCTGGCCCGGCGTCGGATACATGCGGAAGTTGTACCGCAACTGCACAAGATCGAGCGTAACCGATACGGCCACCTGCTGGTGAACTTCCCGCGGCACCGCGCAACGCGATCGCCCGTCGGTCCGGTGGTAGCCGACGGGTCAGGCGGGTGCGCCGAACCAGGTGGTGAGCGCCTCGACGAGGTCGTGGGGTTCGGCCGAGGTCCAGCACACGATGCCGTCGGGGCGAATCAGCAGAGCGGTGGTGTCGCGCGGCTGGGCCGGTTTGGTGGTGACGATCGCGACGCGATCCGACCAGGGCGCCAGCACTTCTCGCAGTGCCGGGGAGTCGGTCAGGTCCAGCAGAACGCCGCGGCCGTCGGCGAAGTGGTCGGCGACGCGGGTGCCGTCGGCCAGCTCGAAATCGGGGGTGGCCTTGCCGACCTGGGGATCAGCGCTGCCCAGGTCGTAGCGGTGCAGGACGCCCGAGATCTTGGCCAGGACCTGGGTGGCCGCGGCGCGGGTGTCGAGCAGTTCGGCGGTGACCGCGCGCAGGGCGCGGCTGCGCGGGTCGGTCCGCATGAGCGCGATCTGCGCGCGGGTCCAGTCCAGCACCCAGGCGCCGATCGGGTGGCGTTCGCGAGTGTAGGTGTCCAGCAACGATTCCGGGGAACGGCCGCGGATGACTGCGGCTAGTTTCCAGCCGAGGTTGACCGCGTCGCCGACACCCAGGTTGAGGCCTTGACCGCCGAAGGGGGAGTGCACGTGGGCGGCGTCGCCGGCGAGCAGCACCCGGCCCTTGCGGTAGTCGGGGACCTGGCGGGTGTTGTCGGTGAAGCGGGTCGCCGAGATGACCTTCGCGATCGACACCGGCACCCCGGTGACGCGTTCGAAGCTGTCCTCGAGTTCGCGGGCGGTGATCGGGGCGTCGCGGTCGACGGGCGGACCGTCCAGTTCGACGGTGAGGAAGCGTCCGGGTATCGGGCCGTTGACGAAGATGCCGGTGGGGGTGGTGTGCCAGCCCAGCGGCACGTCCTCGGCACCGGTCATCTCGACCATGGCCTGGCGGCCGGTGATTTCCGGGTCCAGGCCGGGGAATTCGAATCCGGCGAGCTTCCGGACCGTGCTGCGGCCGCCGTCGCAGCCGACCAGCCAGCCCGCACGGATCGTGCGGTCGCCGCAGTCGACGGTGACGCCGATCCCGTCGTCGGCGACACCGGTCACCTCGACGCCGCGGCGCACCGGGACTCCGAGTTCGGCGGCGCGCTCGGCGAGCATGGCCTCGATGGACTGCTGGGCGATGAAGCGGAATTCGCCGGCCGGGCCGACATCGGCGAAGGCCGGGTCCTCGCCGTCGATATTGTCCTGCCAGAGCATGATTCCGGCGAAATGCGCACCCACGGGCCGCCGCACCGGCGCGATATGGCTCCGGTCGCGGCCGCCGAACATCCGGCCCATGTGCGCCATGGCCGCCTCCTGGACCTCACGCATCCGCGGCAGCAGACCCCGCCGGTCCAGGGCCTGGGCGGTGGGCACGTTGATGGCGCCCGCTTTGATGGTCATATCCGGTGCGGCCAGTCGTTCGACGACCAGGACGTCCACGCCCGCCAGCCGCAGTTCGCAGGCCAGCATGAGTCCGACCGGTCCGGCCCCGACCACCACCACATCTCGTGTCTCGTTCATGGGAATCACTGTGGTGGTGGCCGATTGCCGGAGCCTTGCGTCGGCTTGCGTGCGGCTTACGCGGTCAGTTCCAGCCGCGCTGGTCCTGTTTGAGGGCGGTGTCGATGGCCAGTCCGGACGCGACCACCATCGACAGCAGCGGCTGGGGCAGCTGGCGGTGGATCTGCACGACGTAGTTGTCGGCGGAGGTGAACATGGTCTTGAGCAGGCCCTCCCACGTCTTGGTGATGCGGGCGACCTCCTGACCGGTGTGGTCGTGGATGGCGAAGTTCCAGGCCCGCCAGTTCTCGGCGCGGATGCCGCCGATCTGCTGACCGTTGACCATGAAGGCGAAGTTGATCTTGCCGATCATGTTCTCCTGGATGATCTCACCGATCGGCGCGCCATTGCCGTGCTCGAGCAGGAACTTCGACTTGAACACCTTGGCGGGCCGGGTGATCCGCATCAGGCACTGGCCGTGGGCGTCGCGGATCTCCAGCTTGTGGGTCATGAACTGGTCGTAGCTGGACAGGAAGCGCACGGCCTTCTTCAGCGCCGACTGCCCGACCTCGGCGACCGCGCCGATCTGGCGGCCGTGCTGGTCGAACACGCTGTACTCGTTGACCATTTCGATCAACTTGACCTTCTGGTTCACCACGAGCACGGGCTCGGTGAACACGGTCCCGCCGCCGTTCTGGGCCGGCGCGACTCCGGCCTGCTGCTGCACCTGGCGCTGGATGTCGCCGGGGTTGTTCGCGCTGCCGACCTCGATCTCCCAGGGGCTGGCCTCACTGCGCGGGGCGAACTGCTGGGGCTGCTGCGGCGCGTAACCCTGTTGGGCGTGGGGCTGTTGGGGCGCGCCTTGCTGAGAGAACTGCCGGTGAGGCGCGCTCTGCTGCGAGTATTGCTGCGGGGGCGCGCTCTGCTGGGCGTACTGCTGCTGCGGCGCGCTCTGCTGCGCGAAATGCTGCGGGCCCGTGCCTTGTTGCGCGTATTGCTGCTGGCCGGCGCCCTGCTGGTGATGCTGGGGAGCGTACTGCTGCTGTTGCGGCTGCTGCGGCCGGCCGGGTTGCTGGGCCGGGGGTGCGGGTTGCTGTTGGGGCTGCGTGTGATTGGTCCATTGGCTGCCGTCCCACCAGCGCAGAACTGGGGATCCGGGACGCTCGGGGTACCACCCCGCGGGTTGACTCATGGCCCGAATCCTATCGTCGTACAGGGAGTCTGCACTTTTTGCACTTTTTGCCGGGTAGTCACCTCTATGATGGGCGGTCGACATCGGGAAGCCGGGTCCACGCCACTCGAGGAAACGGGGAAAACATGTCCGCCACAGTCGAATTCGCGGGTTGCCGGGCGGACACGGAGCGGCCGCGATTATGACCGACCTGGTGACGCGAGCCCAGCTCGTCCTGCTGGCCCGGACCCTGCACGTGCCGGTGGAACGGCTCGCCCACCTCGAACACCTCGGCCCGCACCGGCTGCATGAACTGCAGCAGCGTATGGCGGCCAACCTTTTCGACCGGCACACCCCGGTTTTCGAGCGCATGGCCAAGCTGGTCCCGATCATTCCGCTGGCGATCTCGCTGCCCATCGTGCAGCGGCTGGTGCCGCCGTCGATGACCGGCCGCGCGGCCGGCGCGATCGGCGTGAAGTATCCGGCCAAGGCGGTCGAGGCCCTGCTGCGCCTGGATGTCGGCTATGCCGCGGACTGCGGCCCGTATCTGGATCCGCGCACCGTCGGCCAGCTCACCGACGATGCCCCGCCCGCCCCGGTGGTGGCGATCCTCAACGAACTGCTCGCGCGCCGCGACTACATCACCGCCGGACCGTTCCTGGCCTACGCGACACCGGAATTGATCCGCGCGGTCGAGGAGGGCGTGCCCGATGACGAGGGGCTGATCCGATCGGCCGCCTACGCCTATTCCAACGAGGCGATCAGCGCGGTGATGCGCCAGCTGCTCACCGGCGAGGGCCAACGGCTGCCGCGGATGCTGGGCACGGTCATCAACGGCTCCAAGGAGTTACGGCTCGAGGCGCTGTCGGTGTTCGCGCGCTGCGCGCCCGATGTGATCGCCGCGGTCGGCGACATCCTCTTCGAGGTGGCCCCGCCCTCCGCGGTGGCCGACCTGCTGTCCACCTTCATCGCCGCCGACGCGACCGACGACATGCTGCGGTTCGTGGGCAGGCTCAGCCCGCACGCGCTGACCCGGCTGGCATTGAACCCGGTACTGCCCGAGATCGCCGATGCGCTGGTCGACGCCGTCGACGGCAGCAGCGATGTCGGGGTGTGGCGCGGGGTGCTCGAACCGCTGGCCCGCACCCCCGACGAGGTGCGCCGCCGCGCCGGGCTGCGGCTGGCCCGCCTCGACGCGGCCACCCTGCTCACGCTGCCCGCGCTGGCCCAGGCCGCGCGGTTGTGGCCGCCGCTGCTGTGGGTGCTGGCCGCCACCGATGTCGGCGTGCAGTCGCGCATCGGGGAGCTGTGGGCCACCGCGACCCGCCTGGACCTCGACGTTCTCGAGCGTCGCATCTCCGATCAGCGCCTGGGTTCGATGCTGGCCACCCTCACCACCACGATCCGGGTGCTGCGCTGACCCAGGATTCCTTGCGCGATCACTGATTTCAACCGTCGACGGCGGCCCGACCTGCGGTGCGCCGCGGTGCTGTGGGCGGCGGGCCGACACCCGGGCGCGCGGAGGTGGTAGGAAAGTGACGTGCCCGAAACCGCCGAAACCCACACCCCCCGTGCCGTGTCGGAAGTGGTGAACCTGGTCAGCAAGCTGATCCAGTTCGATACCTCCAATACCGGCGAACTGGAGACCACCAAGGGCGAGCGCGAATGCGCGCAGTGGGTGGCCGAGCAACTCGAGGCCGCCGGGTACGAGACCGAGTACGTCGAATCCGGCGCGCCGGGCCGCGGCAATGTGTTCGCGCGTCTGAAGGGCACGGACTCCTCGCGGGGTGCGCTGATGATGCACGGGCACCTGGACGTCGTGCCCGCCGAGGCCGCCGACTGGAGTGTGCACCCGTTCTCCGGCGCGGTCCGCGACGGCTACGTGTGGGGTCGCGGGGCGATCGACATGAAGGACATGGTCGGCATGATGCTGGCCGTGGCCCGCCAGTTCAAGATCGAGGGCACGGTGCCGCCGCGCGACATCGTGTGGGCGTTCGTGGCCGACGAGGAGAACGGCGGCCGCTGGGGCTGCCAGTGGCTGGTCGAGAACCGCCCCGACCTGTTCGAGGGCGTCACCGAGGCGGTCGGGGAGGTCGGCGGGTTCTCGCTGACCGTGCCGCGGCCCGACGGCGGTGAGCGGCGGCTGTACCTGGTCGAGACCGCGGAGAAGGGTCTGGGCTGGATGCGGCTGCGCGCCAAGGCGCGCGCCGGGCACGGCTCGTTCCTGCACGACGACAATGCGGTGACGATCCTGGCGCAGGCGGTGGCCCGGTTGGGCACCCACACCTTCCCGCTGGTGGTCTCGGATTCGGTGGCGGAGTTCCTGGCCGCGGTGTCGGAGGAGTCGGGGCTCGAATTCGATCCCGCCGCACCGGGTATCGAGGATCAGCTGGCCAAGCTGGGCACCATCTCGCGGATCATCGGCGCGACGCTGCGCGACACCGCCAACCCGACCATGCTGCGCGCCGGGTACAAGGCCAATGTGATTCCCCAGACCGCCGAGGCCGTCGTCGACTGCCGGGTGGTGCCGGGGCGTCAGGCCGAGTTCGAGCGGGAGGTGGACGCGCTCATCGGCCCGGATGTGGAGCGCGAGTGGATCACCAAGCTCGACTCCTACGAGACCACCTTCGATGGGCATCTGGTCGACGCCATGAACGACGCCATCCTGGCCCACGATCCGGCCGGGCGCACCGTGCCCTACATGCTCTCCGGCGGCACCGACGCGAAGGCGTTCGCCAAGCTCGGGATTCGCTGCTTCGGGTTCGCGCCGCTGCGGCTGCCGCCCGAACTGGACTTCTCTGCGCTGTTCCACGGGGTCGACGAGCGGGTTCCGGTGGAGTCGCTCGAATTCGGCGCCCGCGTGCTGGAACACTTCCTGTTGCACAGCTGACGATTCGAAAGGACTGCTCGTGCCCGACTATTCGTACGACCCGTACGCCGCGCTGCCCCAGGTGCCCGGCTTCACCGTCACCTCCGCCGATGTCACCGACGGTCAGCCGTTCGCCAACGACCAGGTGTCGGGGGTGTTCGGGTCGGGTGGCAAGGACATCTCGCCGCAACTGTCGTGGTCCGGATTCCCGCCGGAGACCAAGAGTTTCGCGATCACCGTGTTCGATCCGGACGCCCCGACCGCGTCGGGCTTCTGGCACTGGGCCGTGGCCAATATTCCGGTCTCGGTGACCTCATTGGCCAGCGGCGCGGGCAGCGAGGGCGGCAGCCTGCCCGCCGGTGCGGTCCAGCTGCGCAATGATGGCGCGTTCGCCGGGTTCGTGGGCGCGTCCCCGCCGGCCGGGCACGGCTACCACCGGTACTTCATCACCGTGCACGCCGTGGATGTGGAAGCGCTCGACATCGACGCCAACGGCACCCCGGCCTACCTGGGCTTCAACCTGTTCTTCCACACGCTGGGGCGCGCGCAGATCGTCGCCACCTACGAGGAACCGGCCAAGTAGCTCTCGAAACCGTTGTGGGCCCGGACGATTCGTCCGGGCCCACACGTCGTTTCCGGGGTGGTCGACCGGCGGATCGGGCGCTACCCGGCCGACTGCCCGGCCAGGCCGCGCAGTCCCGCCGCGAGGTCCTCGGCGGCGGGTGCGTGCTCGGGATCGATGAGGTACTGGACCAGCAGGCCCGCGATGAGGGTTTGCAGCACCGCGCCGACCGCGGGGTCGCCGCCGCCCAGGTCCTGCGACAGGCCCGCGCGCGCTTGTTCCTGCGCGGCACCGATTTCGGTGCGCAGGCTGGGGGAGTGCATGGCCTGGGCCATGGATTCGACATTGGCGGCCCAGATCACCCGGTCACCGGTGAAGGAGTCGATCAGCCGCTGCCAGAAGGTGTTCAGCCGCGCGGCCGGGTCCCCGGCACCGTCGGCGGGCAGGGAGTCGAGGATGTGCGACACCGCCGCCGCGGTCGCCTCGAGCATGGCCTGGTTGAGCAGCCGGTCGCGGGTGCCGAAGTGGTAGTTGATGGCGGCCAGGTTGGCCCCGGACGCGGCCACGATGTCGCGCACGGTGGTGCGGGCGTAGCCGCGTTCGGCCAGGCAGTGCTTGGCGGCGGCCAGCAGGTCTTCTCGGGTTCCCACGCGGGTCAGCCTAACAGCGGGGTGAACGGTTGTTTGTAACGCACGTTTCAAACATTTGTTTTGAACAAACGTATGAAACGTGTGTATGGTCGGTGGTGGCACGATCCCATCGCACGGAAGACGAGTCCGATATGACCGCACGACCGTTGTCTCCCTTCGAATCCGGATATTTCGCCGCGGACGCCCGGCTGGGCAGCGTGCCCGTAGGCGGGATGCCGCTGTTCATCGGCACGGCCGTGCGCGGCGAGGTCGACGAGCCCATCCTGCGGCGGGTGCTGGGCGAGCTCGCCGCCGGGCATGTGCTGCTGCGCAGTCGCGTGGACACCGTCGACGGGGTCGCGCGGTTCGTGGCCGGGGACGCAGTGACGCCGACGCTGACCGTGCGCGAGGGTGGCGTGGACGAGTACTGGGAGCTGGTGAACAGTCGGCAGGACTGGGAGGCGGGACTGTTCCGGGCGGTGTTGTTGCGCGGGGTGCGCGAGAGCCGGATCGTGCTGGTCATCCATCACGGGATCAGTGACGGGCGTTCAGCATTCGCGCTGCTCGAGGAGATGTGGCGGCGCTATGCCGCGCACGCGGCGGGTGCCGAACCGCCGCTGCATGATTCGGACGACGCGCTGCTCGGCGGGGTCGACGAGCTGCTGGCCGCGGTGGTCGGTGAGGCGGAGGTCGACGGGTTCCTGGCACACCTGGCGCAGGAGATCGCCGCGGCCTCGCCGGCGGACGCGCCGCACACGATGCCTCACGACGGGGACGGGGTCGGGGACGCGGGAGGGCGATTGGCATTGCGGCGCATCGAGTTGTCGCCGGGGCAGACCGCGGAGCTGGTCGAAGTGGCTCGGGGGCGGGGGATCTCGGTCAACAGTGTGCTGGCCGGAGCGGCGTTGGCGGCGGTGCGGGGTGAGCTCGCCGGGGACGGGCCGATTCCGTTGATGTGCGGGCATGCCGCGGATCTGCGGCCGGATCTGTCGCCCCGGGTGCCGGTGTCGACGGTCCTCAATTGCGCTTCGGGCGCGGGGACTCCGGCGCTGGTCGATCGCGACGCCGATCCGCTGGCGGTGGGCGCGGTCGTCGACGCCACCATGCGGGTGCTGCGCGAGAGCCGGTTCCCGGCGTTGTTCATGCGCGCCGCGCAGCGCCCGCTGGCGCCACAGGTGGCCGCGATGCTGTCGCAGCCGCCGGCGATCGCGTTGTCGAATATGGGCCGGTTGCCCGCACATCCGATGCCCGACGGGCTGGAGTTCGTGCGCGACGAGGTGTTCGCGATGGCGGCGGGTATGCCGCCGAAGATGACGATCTTCACCGTCGGCGGACGGTTGACGGTGCAGGTGGAGTACGACACCGCCGAGCACAGTCACACCCGCATGGGCCGGGTGGCCGAAGCGATGAGCGATCTGCTCGCACGGGTCACCCGGGTGGCCGTGCGCGGTTGAGGGCGGCCGCGCGGTCGAGTGTGGCATGCACGGCTGGGAACGGCTGTGGGCCCGGACATCACGTCCGGGCCCACATCGATTCCGGGGGTGCAGCGCCCCGGGATCAGCTCAGGTTGATGACGCCCTCGGGTGCGGGAGTCAGGTACAGCGCGGCGATCTCGGTGGCGTACTTGGCCGCGATCGGGTTGCGCTTGAGCTTGAGGGTGGGGGTGAGTTCGTCACCGCCGGGCTCCCAGCCCTGATCCAGGATGGTGAACCGCTTGATCGACTCGACCCGGTTCAGCTTGGCGTTGGCCTCGGCGATGGCGCCCTTGATCTCGGCGATGATCTCCGGGTGCGCGGCAAGGGTGTTCAGGTCGGCGTCGGGCATGCCCAGCGCCTTGGCCCGCACCACCGCGATATCGGGGTCGAGCACGATCAACGCGGAGATGAAGGGCTTGGCGTCGCCGATCGCCACCACCTGACCGACCAGCGAGGACGCCGCCTTCACGGTGTTCTCGATATTGGTGGGAGACAGGTTCTTACCCGCCTCGGTGATGATGAGTTCCTTCTTGCGGTCGACGATGGTGACGTAGCCGTCACCGTCGATCGTGGCGACGTCGCCGGTGTGCAGCCAGCCGTCGGCGTCGATGGCCTCGGCGGTCTTGTCGGGCATCTTGCGGTAGCCGTGGGTGACGATGCCGCCGCGCAGCAGCAGCTCCCCGTCCTCGGCCAGGCGCACCTCGACCCCGCGCAGCGGGATGCCGACGGTGCCCGGCTTCGGCTTGGCCAGCGGGGTGTAGGTGCCGACACCGCTGGTCTCGGACATGCCCCACACCTCGGTCACCGTGAAGCCCAGGCCGAGAAGGTATTCCAGGGTCTCCGGCGGGATGGCGGCCGCGCCGGAGGCGGCCACGCGCAGCTCGTCGAAGCCCAGGGCGTGGCGCAGCTTCGACAGCACCAGCGCGTCGGCCAGCTTGTGCTGCACATCCAGCAGGGTGCCGCGGCCGGTGCCGGCCAGGTCGGCGCGCGCGGCCTGGGCGCCGACGCCCAGCGCCCAGTTCGCGAGGGCCTTCTTCACCGGGCTGGCCTCGGTGGCCAGTTTGGCGTCGATACCGGCCTTGATCTTCTGCCACACGCGCGGCACGCCGAAGAACGCGGTCGGGCGGGCGTCGGGCAGGGCGGCGGCGATCTCGCGCGGGTCGGGCACGCACGTCATCTGGACGCCGGTGAACAGGTTGGCGCAGTGTCCCGAGATCCGGTCGGCCACATGGGCGGCGGGCAGATAGGACACCGAGCGGTCATCGAGGCCGACGGTCAGCGGGCCGTCGACCAGGCCCACGATCTGGGCGACCACATTGCGGTGGGTCAGCTCCACGCCCTTGGACGGGCCGGTGGTGCCGGAGGTGTAGATCAGCGTCGCCACATCGTCGGGCTGCACGGCCCGCCAGGCGGCGTCGAAGTCGAAGTCGGGCTGCGGGGCGGCCTCCACCTCGGCCAGCGTCAGCGTGCCCGCGGCGGAACCCTCCACCAGCACAATGTGTTCCATCTCCACGCCGGCGCCGCGCACCACGTCCAGGAACGCCGGTTCGGTGATGACCACCCGGTTCTCGGCATTGGTGAACAGGTGCGCGATCTGCTCGGGGGAGCTGGTGTTGTAGATCGAGAACGGCGTCGCACCCAGGTGCAGTGCCGCGGTGTCGACCAGATTGAACTCGGGTCGGTTGGTGAGCATGATGCCCACCGCGTCCCCGCGCCCCACCCCGAGCGCCGCCAACCCGGCGGCGATCGCGCGCACCCGCTCCCCGTACTCCCGCCAGGTGACCTGCCGCGTACCCCCCACGGTCCGCAACGCCACCTGCCCCGGCCGCAGCGTCAAGGTTTCCTGGAACGCCTCCGGAATCGTGTGAACGGTCTTGCCCGATGCGTGCGCATACCCGATGTCAGTCGTCATAAGCCCTTTTCCCGATAGCCTCTCGCTTCGCCGTCCACCCGCGCGCCCACCAGCGCGAACCTTCGAAGTCCGAGACCACGACCAACCCGTCACGCGATGGCCACGCGTCACCTGTGGCGCGGCTCACTTATCGTAACCAGACTTTCGCGACTGTGTCGCGGGCTACAGGGGCCAGAAGCGTGGCCGGAATTGTCAATTGCCAAATCGGGCGACCGCACCGTCGCCCGAACCGCGCCGGAGACGGTGTTCAGACGACGGGGGTGGGGGCGTTGTGTGGACGCTGGGTGAGTTGGCGGCGCCAGGCTCGCAGCCGGAGGCGGACGGAGGTGCGGGCGGGGTGCCAGGTTGAGGCGGCTGCGGCCAGGGTGATGAACGCGAGGACCGCGAGTTCGCGTGGGGCCCAGTAGATCGCGGCGGCGGTGGCCACCACGCCGAGGGCGAAGCAGGTTTGTTCTATCCTGCGGCCGATTCGGCGGAAGGAGTAGGGTGGCAGGCGATGGCCGCGATGGATCCGCTTGGCTTCCATGTACTCCCGTGCCCAGTGGCTGCGGGGTTCGGTGACGAGGGGGACGCGGGTGACGGTGATGTCGCCTCGTCGCAGGGCGTGCACCTTGTCGGGGTTGTTGGTCAGCAGGCTGACCGCGTGCAGGCCGAGCTGATCGGTGAGGAAGCGGGCGGCGGTGTCGAACTCGCGGTAGTCGGGATCGAAGCCGAGGGTGCGATAGGCGTCGAAGGTGTTGTGGCCCTCGGTTTGGGTAAGGCGCAGGCCTTCCGCTTTGACTTCGAGGCCCGCGCCCCGGCCTTCCTGTTCGAGGTAGAGCAGCACGCCGGCGTCGGCGCGCTGGATCATGTCCATGGCCTGGTCGAGTTCGGGGCCACAGTCGCAGTCGTCGGAATGCAGGGCGTCGCCGTAGAGGCAGCGGGAGTGGATGCGCACCAGCGGGGCGGGGAAACGGCCGATATCGCCGAAGATGAGGGCCTGGCCGCCGTCGCGTCCGGGTATCGAGTGGACTCGCACGCGGATCTCGGCACCCTTGCGGGTGAGTAGATGACTGGTGCAGGCGAGTTTCTGCGAATTCACCAGACCCGCGACAGCAATCGACTCGTCCGCAACGCTCACGTGACCGCCTCGTATCCCCGCGGGCCGCGATCCGCCGCCCGACAGTGTCCGTTGGTGTGTGGTAACCGCCGGTCAGGACGGTGCGCGGGGGCAGCGATCCGACCGTTGCTGCGGAGTTGCCGGGGCGGCACACGCAGACGGTGCCGAAGCCTACCCTTTCCCGGCGATCACGGAGCGTATCCGGAGAGAATTATCGGCCACCGATTCCGGCGCGCGCCGCTATGCCCTGTTCAGTGATCCGGACAATCAGGACGGCATCGGGACATACCATTCACTGATGGGTTCTCGGCCGGCGAAAGACGTTAGCCGACAAGCGATATGGGCCAGCCTCGACCACGCCAGCCACTGGATCTCCCGCAAGGGCCAAGAACTCCGCGTCCGGGTCACCGACCTGCCGACCGACGCCGAAACCGGGCACATCCTGGCCTTCGGGTCCATCGACGACGACTGCCTGGTCCGCATCCACTCGCAGTGCCTCTACGGTGAATCGCTGTCGTTCCAGGACTGTGACTGCGGGCCACAGCTGGAACGCTCCCTCGACCTGATCCAGGCCGCCGGATCAGGCATCCTGGTTTACCTCGAGCAGGAAGGCCGCGGGTACGGGCTCCTGGCGAAGGCTCGCGGCTACGAGATCAGCGAGCGCAACCGCCTCGACACCTACGACAGCTACCGGACTTTGGGGTACAGCGAGGACAAGCGCGACTACACCCACGCCGCGCAGGCGCTGGTTGCCCTCGGACTGACCGAGGTGCGGTTGATGACCAATAATCCGCACAAACTGCAGGCCGTGCGCGACGCCGAGATCCATGCCACCGTGATCCCGCTGCGCACCCCACCGCGGACTCGCCGGGAAGCCGACTATCAGCAGGCCAAACGCCGTCACGGGCACTGGATTCCGACCGCCGACCCACCGTGGTCGCCCGATCTCTAGAACGCGTCCAGGGTCGCGTCGATCGCCTCGCGGGTGGGCATGGAGTCGGGGATGCTCGTCTCCTTGCTGGCGCGCGCGGGAATCGCCGCGGCGGCCCACACCAGGTTGGCGTGCCCGGCCTGTCGGCGGCGGGCAGGGTCGGCGGGCCGGGGCTGGGTCATCAATCGGGCGATGAACGCGGACGCGAAAGCCGATGAAGCTCCGGGCGCTCCCGGGCGATCGGTTTGGATGTCGGCCCACACCGGCTCCGCGGCCGGGTCTCCGGCCGAGTACATCGCGCAACTGTCGCCGTGCAGGACCACGACCGAGCCGACTCCGTGTTTCACCAGTTGCGCTGCGATGTCGGCGCTTTCGGCCCCCGGTCGCAGCGCGGCCAGTTCACCGACCGAGGCGATCAGGTAGTCGACCGTCCGCAGGTAGCCGGGCAGCTGAGCGGGGAATCGTTTCGGCGGTGGGGTGGCGCTGACGAACAGCCACGGCCGCGACTCCCGGTCGGCGATCGCGTCGGCTACCGCCGCGAGCACTTCGACGTTCTGCTCGAAGGTCAGCAGCACGGCGTCGGCGTGGACGAGCGCACGCGTGATCGGGATATCGGCGATATCCCTGGCGTCGAAGCGGATCCGGTCGTCCTTGCCTGCCACCGAGTAGTTCCCGCCGTCACGCGCGACAGTCACCGCCGCGGTCGGGGTGGGTCCGCGCCGCGCCCGCAACAGGCTGGTATCGACACCGCGCGCACGCAGATAGTCGACGATCAGTCCGGCTTTGTCGTCGTCACCGACAGCGGCGAACAGACGCGCGTCCACTCCGAGTCTGGCCAAGGCGACCGCGCGGTTCAGTCCTTTGCCTCCGGCGTGCTCGGAGAATTCCCCGTACAGCGAGTCCCCGGCCTGCGGCAGCACATCGACAGTGCAGATACGGTCCCAGGCGGCGTCGCCGATCACCACGGCGCTCGGCCGTGTCGTCGCACCGGGAAGGCCGTCGGCGGCAACGGACTCGAGGGTGAGCCCCCGCGCCAGCGCCGTGAACGCGTCCTCTTCCCGCCGACCGCGCAGGGCGCGATTGTTGCGCGGCACCTGAGCGACCGGCACGCCCAGATGTTCGTGCAGCGTCATCCAATGCAGGGCGAGACTGTCTCGTCGCTGTCCCAGCTCAGGGCCGTAGAGCTCGTCGGCGATCGATGTCGGCAGCTGTGCGGCCAGCATGGACAGGTTCAGTTCCGCGTCGACGATGAGGCGGTCGGCCGGTTCGAGTGTGCCCGCGATGTACCGCAGCGCTTCGGGCAGTGCGGCTTTCGGGTCGCGGCCGGTGAGGTGTGCGACCCTGCGGACGATGACCAGGCCGAGCAGCGCGCCGAGGTCGACCGAGCGGTCGCGGTCACCGCCCATGGCCCAGCGCTTGCGCAGTTGCAGCAGGGTGTCACGCACGGCGCGCACGTCGTTGTCCTGCGCGGCCGTGTCGGCGCCACTGCTTCCCAGGTTCGGCTGCATCATCATTCGCCCCAACCATAAGACCGTCCACGTTTGAACGTCGGCGGAAACGGCAATCCAATTGTGACAGCGTCAAACTGCGATTCGGAAGTGCCAAATGCCATCCTGGAATTGGCAAATGAGCGCCGCCCGACCAGATATACCGGGAGGTCCCGATGACCGGACTACTCACGATCCGGCGGATCCAGCGGCGCGCGCCCCGCGCGTGTGGTGCTGCCGATCCCGATCTCCGGGCGAATACCCAAGTGCGATAGGCGGATTCGCCCGTCCACGTCGCCTCGGCCCAGCTCCGCGTCTCACTCGATCCGGCGGTGACGCCTCCTCGTCTCATCGGAGACCATCATGATTTACCCGAGTGCCAGCTCGATCACCAGCAGCATCACCGGCGAGTGCGCCGAACGACTGCCCCGCCACCCCGAACCGGCCTGGCAGCTCAGCTGGCGGCAGTCGCCGCTGCTGACGCGGGAGGAAGCACTGGCGGCCATGGAACTGACCGAGCTCCTGCGGTGGGAGCCGGGTCATCACGGCGCGGCCTGGGAGCGCGCGTGCGCCCTCGGCGCCGCCCTGGGCATCGATCTCGAGGATGCCCGCATCGTCTTGCGCGCGCGTCGCAGGGAACGGGGAGAGTCATGACCATCTACACCACCGACGACTGGGCGATGACCAGCGATCTGACCGAGGAGAGCGCGGTCCGGGTGGCCGACCGCTGGACGCTGGCGTGGCGGTGCAGCTGGATGCCGGATCGATTGCTGACCCGCGCGCAGGCGCTGGCGGCGATGGTGCTGGCCGAGGTGGTGGCCCTCGACCCGTATCCGCGCGGGGAGGCCGCACAGGGGCGGATGGTCGCCGCGGCGGGCGAGTTGGGGATTCCGTTGGAGCAGGCGGTGTTTCTGCTGCTGCGGCGCCGGACGGCTTGACGTACCAACCGATCGGATCCGAGGGGCGGAGCAGAGTCGATGAGGGGATGGCAGGGCCCGCGGCGGCGACCGGTCGCGGCGGGCCGAAGACGGTGGACGCACGGAGATCCTGTGGCGTGCGCCGATGGCCTTGGGAGGTCCTGATGACGATCGATATCACGACGCGGGCGATGACCAGTGACATCAGCCCCGAATACGCGCTGCGCGAATACCGGCGCGGAGAGGTGGTGTGGCGGTTGAGTTGGCTTCCGGCGCAGCACCTCACCCACGATCAGGCCCGGGCGGGGATGGAGCTCGACGAGGTGCTCTCCGATCCGGAGGTCGTCTACGACGAGGCCGCGCACCTGTGGGCCGCCGATCTGGCGACCCGGCTGGGGATCGGAGTCGAGCGCGCGGTGATTCTGCTGGCACAGCGATTGGCCGAACGCCTGCACCGGGAGCCGCTCGACGAGGAGCCCGGGTCGCCGGCGGCGATGCTGTCGGGCTGGGGAACCCCCCACGGGGCGGCGTCGACGGGGGCCCGCTCCCAGCATCTGTGGGGCTGACCGCACGACCAACCGGCCGTGCGGTCTCCCGGGCGATTCGAACGGTGTTGCCCGCGAACGGGTCAGGCGCGGGCGCGGTGTTCGGCGCCGACGGCTTCGGAGAGGTTGGTGTAGCCGTGTTCGCGGAGTTTGGCGGCGAGGCCGCGGTGGATGTGTTTCGCCCAGAGGGGGCCGCCGTAGATGAAGCCGGTGTAGCCCTGCAGCAGGGAGGCGCCGGCGAGGATGCGGGACCAGGCCTGGTCGGGGGTTTCGATGCCGCCGACGGAGATGAGGACCAGTTTGTCGCCGACTCGGGTGTAGAGGCGGCGCAGGACCTCGAGGGAGCGGTCGGCGACCGGGGGGCCCGAGAGGCCGCCGGCGCCGATGGGGTCGACGGTGGCGGCGGGGGTGGCCAGGCCGTCGCGGCGGATGGTGGTGTTGGTGGCGACGATGCCGGCGAGGCCGAGTTCGACGGCGAGGTCGGCGACGGCGTCGATGTCGTCGTCGGACAGGTCGGGGGCGATCTTCACCAGGACCGGGACCGACACCGAGTCGAGCACGGCCTGCAGGATCGGGCGCAGCGAGGCGACGGCCTGCAGGTCGCGCAGGCCGGGGGTGTTGGGGGAGCTGACGTTGACGACCATGAAGTCGGCCAGCGGGCCCAGCAATTTCGCCGAGATCGCGTAATCGTCGGCGGCGTCGGCGGGTTCGACGACCTTGGTCTTGCCGATATTGGCGCCGATGGGGACGCCGCCGGGCAGCCGGTGCGCGAGATGCTCGGCCGCGGCGGCGGCGCCGAAGTTGTTGAACCCCATGCGGTTGATGAGCGCCCGGTCCGCGGGCAGCCGGAACAGCCGCGGCGCGGGATTGCCGGGCTGGGCCTGGGCGGTGACGGTGCCGATCTCGGCGTAGCCGAAACCGAGCGGGCCCCACGCGTCGACGCCGTCGGCGTTCTTGTCGAAGCCGGCGGCCAGACCCAGCGGCGCGGGGAAGTCCACGCCGAACACGCGGGTGCGCAGGATCGGATCGTCGGCCACCAGGACCTTGCCGGTGAGGGCGCGGCCCGGGGTGAACCGGGTCGCGAGTTTCATCGCGGCGAAGGCCAGATGGTGGATGCGTTCCGGCGGGAGCAGGAACATCAGCTTCAGCAGCAGGGCGTACAGGCGCTCATACATAGGGGGTTACATCACCGCCTCGGGTGTCGGGGATAGCAGGGGAGTGGTCTTGCGGCGGCGCAGTAACACGCGGCGGCTGCCGTCGGTGTAGGCGCGCACCCGCGAGAGTTCCCAGCCACCGAATTCGGCGTGAATGGACAGTCGCATGGTGGCGGTGACCCTGGTGATGCCGGGTGGCAGCCGCAGGGGCACGTACTCCCATTCGTCGCTGGATTCCTCCCAGCCTTCCGGTAATGTGCGCGATTGGTGCGCCGATCGTGAGGCCCGAGCCATCACTGCCCTCTCTTCCGCTGGTCCGCGCCGATCCGCTGCAGACCGTCGCCGGTCGCGGATCCCACGAACAGGTCACCGGTGCGGGCATCGACGGTCACCGAGTTGGGCTGGCGCACCGTCGGGTAACGCCCCACCTCTACCGGTATACCCGTCGACAGCTCGTAGCCGACGACTTCGTTGCTGCCTGTCAGCGTCACCCACACGGTCTCCGACCGCTGATCGTAGGCGAGTGCGTAGGGCGAAGAGCCTACCGGGAAACGCTGGTGCAGGACCAAAGGATCGGCGGTGTAGACCAGCAGTTCGGCTCCGGCGGTGTCGGTGACCAGGCGTCGGCCGAAGTGGTCGCCGATCATGTTGGTCACCCCGTCACCGGCGCGCAGGGCCAGGCCGAGCTTGTGGGCGTCGAGGTCGAGTTCCACGATCGCGGACTGGCGGCGGTCCACCACGACCACCCTGCCTTCGCCGGTGTCGATCGCGTCGGCGGCCGACAGGCCCGTAATGGTGTGGCGCACAGTGCCGTCCGCGTCGAGCAGCAGCACCCGGCCGTCGGCCAGCCCCGCCACCAGCGACCCGTCGGGGCGCAGACCCACCGAGTGCAGGTCGCCGTCGAGGGCGACCGTGGTGAGCGCGCCGCTGACGACATCGACGCGAACGATCGTGCCGGGCACCGCGATCAGCACCTCGCCGGGCTTGCCCGCGACCAGGGCGGCGGCCTTGCCGGGCAGGGTGACCGGGCGGGTGACGCCCTTGTCGATCAGGTTCAGGGTGGTGCCGGAGTCCACGACCGCGGCCAGGATGCCGGTGGAAGGTTCGTCGAGCAGCAGCGCGATGGGCGCGCTCGCGCTCACCTGCCCGGTGGGGGCCGCGGTGGCGGTGGGTGCGGCGGCCGGGGTGGCCGGGTCGCGGGTGGCATTGTTCGCATTGTCCGGCTGGTCCGAACATCCGGTCAGCAGGGTCACCACGGTCACACCCGCGAGGGCTGAACCGATCCAGCCGCGACGGCGCATGCAGCGAACTCCTTACTGACCGAACTGACCGACGAAATCATGCGTGCTCTCCAATCTGACCATGTCCCGGGTTCCAACCGTGTGACCGGGGGTCCGCGTGCCGATCTCACGCGTGCATCCGGCGCCGACTTGCATGATGTGACATGGGGATTCGGTGGCGGTGTCGGGGCATGCGGTTACCGTGGAGTGCAAAAGCGGTCTGTATCAGGGAGATCTGTTGGTTGCCGACCAGAGCGCGGGCTTCACCGTCGAGGACGTGACCGTCGGGCGCTACGCGCACGGCTTCGGCGTCGCCGGGGACGGGCGGTCCTTCGCCTTCCGAACCCGTCGATCCACCCTCACCGTGGAGATCTACCGCCCGGGCGTGACCACCGCGGTTCCAGCGCCTGAGGACGTCGAGGCGATCGCGGTGGCCCCGGTCACCGACATCGATCTCGACGACGAACGCAGCGTGGTGGCCCTGGTCCGTGACCTGATCCCGCAGGCCGTCCCGGTCCCGGCCGCCCAGCCCCGTGAAACCACCACCGTGCGCGCGCTGCTGGGCCGGTTGGGCGCGGTGATCGAGGGCCTCTGACGCCCGCGGGCAGCACTGTCTGTGACACAGAGATCACTTCCGGGCGCGGGGCGTGCCAAACTAACGGCACACAACCGCAGTTCGAACTCCCGAGGATGTTGATGCGACTTCGACGACCGGCCGCCACCGCGCTGCTGCTGACCGTGCTGAGCGCATCGCTCGCCGCGTGCGGCGGCTCCGACGACGAATCGAAGATCGCCGAAGCGCGGTCCTCGGCGTACGCGGCGTTGAGTTCGTCCTCGCAGGCCGCCGCCGCGCAGAGCAGCGTCAACCGGCCCGGGATCCCGGGCGCCGCGGAGCTGGACTCGCAGATCAAGCGGGCGCTGGATCCGAACCTGCCCGACAGCGAGCGCACCGCGTTGATCGAGGACGGGGAGGCGTTCAAGGACGCGATCCCCGACATGTACAAGGCGCTGGCCGACAACCCGCGCGCGGTGTACGGGGTCAAGGACCCGGTGTTCGACAACCATGACGGCACGCTGACCGCGACGCTGAGCCTGGACAAGGATGGCACCGGCACGAACGTGCGCACCACGGTCGTGCATTTCGTGGCCAAGGACGGGCATTGGAAGATCTCGCGCACGGATCTGTGCGGGATTCTGCGGTCGGCCGACTACAAGACCGCGGCCTGCGGCTGATGCTCGAGGCCGGATCCCTGCGGTGGGGGCATCTGATCCACCGCTTCCGGTTCCTGGTGGTCGCCGTGTTCGGCCTGGCCGTGCTGGTGTCCGGGTTCTATGGGCGCGACCTGGGCGATCATCTGACCCAGGAGGGCTGGTTCGACGAATCCAGTCAGTCGGTGGCGGCGTCGAAGCTGGCCGACTCCACCTTCGGCCGCGACACCGACGCCGACCTGATCGCGATCTACACCGCCCCGGCGGGGATGACCGTCGACGACGAACCCGTGCGCAGCGCGGTAGCGGCGGAGTTGACGCGGTTGCGCACCGCCCACGCCGACCGCATCCTCAAGATCGACTCGTATTGGGACGGCGCGCTGATGGGACAGTTCGCCGACGCCTCCCGCACCCACGCCTTCGCCAGTATCGGGTTGCGCGGTGACGGCGGCACCGACACCGTCGACAACTATCTGGCCCTCGAGAACGAATTCCATGCCGGGACAACCGGTTCCGGGCCGGGCGGCACCACGGTGCAGCTGGCCGGTCTGCAGCCGGTGGTGGAAGGCATCAACACCGGCATGCAGCGCGACATCGAGCGCGCGGAACTGATCGCGCTGCCGCTGGTGGCGATCCTGCTGTATTTCGTGTTCGGCGGCGTGGTGGGGGCGCTGCTGCCGGTGCTGATCGGCGGCATGACGATCCTGGGCAGCCAGGGCATCATGCGGCTGCTGACCAATCACCTGCAGGTCAACGTGTTCGCCTCGGCGGTGGTGACGCTGGTGAGCCTGGGTCTGGCCATCGACTACGGGTTGTTCGCGGTGACCCGGTTCCGCGAGGAGCTGGCGGCGGGGCGCAGCGTGGAGGAGGCGACCGCGCGCACCATCGCCACGGCCGGGCGCACGGTGTTGTTCTCGGCGGCGATCATCGCGGTGAGCCTGGGCGCGTTGTTCATCTACCCGAACGGGGTGCTGCGGTCGGTGCCGTTGGGCGGCATCTCCTCGGTGCTGCTGGCCGCGGTGCTGTCGGTGACGGCGTTGCCGGCGGTGTTGTCGATCGTGGGGCCGCGCATCGATCTGTGGGGCTGGCATCGGCTGGCCAGTATCCGCACCGCCGAGCAGATCGATCGCGGATTCTTCTCGCGGCTGGCGGTTTTCGCGATGCGCAAGCCGTGGCTGGTGATCGTGCCGGTGGTGTTGATGCTGCTGGCGTTGATCCTGCCGTTCCGCAGTATCGAGTTCGGTGGGTTGAGCGAGCGGTATCTGGCCGCGGACAATCCGGCGCGGGTGGCGCAGCAGGACTTCGATCGGCTGTTCCCGCATTTCCGCACCGAGCCGCTGAAACTGGTGGTGGTGGGCGCGAATCCGCAGCAGCTCTCCGATATTCGCTACGAGGCCAACCAGCTGGCCGGTCCGCGGATGACGGGTCCGTTCGATCCGGCCGCGCCGACCAAGGATCAGGTGACGGTGCTGGCCAGCGGCCTGTCCGACAAACGCGACGCCGACTCGGTGATCGCGGCGCTGCGCTCGATCCCGGCGCCGGACGGGGTCGCGGTGATGGTGGCGGGAGTGCCCGCGCTGGAACGCGACAGCATCCAGGGGTTGATCAAGGGCCTGCCGCTGCTGGTGCTGATCCTGGTCGCGGCGGCGATCGCGCTGATGTACGCGGCGTTCCGGTCGCTGGTGCTGGCGATCAAGGCGGTGGTGATGAGCGCGCTCAGCCTGGGCGCGACGCTGGGTGTGCTGACCTGGATCTTCGTCGAGGGGCACGGGGCGGGACTATTCGACTTCACGCCGGGCCCTTTGATGTTCGCGGTGCTGGTGTTGATCGTGACGGTGCTGTTCGGATTGTCGACCGACTACGAGGTGTTCCTGCAATCGCGCATGGCCGAGGCTCGCGCGTCCGGCGCTGATGCGCCCGAGGCGATCCGGTACGGCATCGCCCACACCGGTGGCGTGATCACCTCGGCGGCCGCGATCCTGATCGTGGTGACCGGTGCGTTCGGGTTCTCGGATCTGGTGCTGATGAAATACATTGCCTACGGCATGATCGCGGCATTGGTGTTGGACGCCACCGTGATTCGCATGCTGTTGACTCCTGCGGTGTTGAGGTTGGTCTGGCGATGAACGTACTGAAGGGCGCGAACCTGCTGTTGATGTTCCTGCTGGAACTGGGGGTGCTGGCCGCGGGCGCGTGGTGGGGGTTCACCGTGTCCGCGCCGCTGGTGGTGCGGATCGTGGCGGGGCTGGCGGTTCCGGCGGTGTTCATCGTGGTGTGGGCGCTGGTCGGCGCGGCCAAGGACGCCCGGTTCCCGCAGACCGGGTGGCGGCGTATCGCCCTGGAGGTCGTGTGGTTCGGTGCGGCGGCGGTGCTGCTGGGTCTGGCGTGGACGCCGGTGGCCGGGGTCGCGTTCTTCGCGATCTGGCTGGCCAACGGCGTCCTGCGGCTGGTGTGGGGTCAGCAGCAGCTCTGACCCCGGGCGCTCAGCCTCGGACGGGCAGCACCAGTTGGGCGCCGGTGACCGGGTGGTCGAACACGTCGACCGGATGCTGGTAGACGCGGGTGAGCAGTTCGGCGGTGAGGATCTCGCGGGGCGGGCCGTCGGCGGCGATGCGTCCGGCATCGAGGACGGCGACGCGGTCGGCGTAGGCGGCGGCGACACCCAGATCGTGCAGCACGACCACGACTGCCGCGCCCGCGGTGGCACGGTCGCGGGCCAGGCGCAGGACCTGTTCCTGGTGGCCGAGATCGAGTGCGGCGGTGGGTTCGTCGAGCAACAGCGTCGCGGTGTCCTGAGCCAGGACGCGGGCCAGGGCGACACGGGCGCGTTCACCACCGGACAGCGCCGGGAACGGGCGTGCGGCGAAACGTTCGACGTCGGTGGCGGCCATGGCCGCGGCGATGGCCCGCTCGTCGTCCTCCTGGCGCGCGGTGCGCGCCCACGGGGAACGGCCCATGGCGACGACTTCGCGGGCACTGAACGGGAATCCGACGGTATGCGACTGGGGTAGCACCGCGCGACGGCGAGCCATGTCCAGATGCGTCCAGTGGGTCAGGGCGTGGCCGTCGAGTTCGACGCTGCCGCCGCTCAATTCGAGCTCCCCGGCCAGCGCGGCCAGCAGTGTCGACTTGCCCGCACCGTTGGGACCGACCAAAGCGACGATCTGCCCGGCGACGACATCGAAGTCGATGCCCTCGAGCACGGTGCGTTCGCCGCGTTTGGCGCTGACCTTGCGGGCGCGCAGGGTCGCCGCACCCGGTTCGGGGGTTTCCGGCAGGGCGGGGGTGCGCCCGAAGATCGTTGTGAGCTCGCGTAGGCCGCTCATGCCCAGCCTCCCGATCGTGAGCGGGTGCGGCGCAGCAGCCAGAAGAAGAACGGCCCGCCGACCAGTGAGGTGATCATGCCCAGCGGCAGGTCCGCGTTGTGGACCAGGGCGCGGGCGCCGATGTCGGCGGCCACCAGCACCACCGCGCCGACGATGGCCGACAGCGGGATCAGCACCCGGTGACCGGGCCCGACCAGCATGCGCACCAGATGCGGCACGATCAACCCGACGAACAAGATGATGCCGGTGAACGCGACCCCGGCGGTGGCCAGCACCGCGACCACGACGATCACGTTGCGCCGCAACCGTTCCACGTCCACGCCCAGATGCCGGGCCGCGGACTCGCCCAGGGCGAGCAGGTCCAGGCGCGGGGCCATCCAGATCGCGGCGGCCAGGCCCAGCAGCGTCAGCGGCCACACCACGTTCACCGACTGCCAGGTGGCGCCGTTGAGACTGCCCATCTGCCAGAACACGATCTGGTCGCGCGCCGCGGGCGAGGCGGAGAACAGCAGGAACGAGATCAGGCCGCCGGCGAAGGCATTGATGGCGACACCGGTCAGCACCAGGGTCACCACTTCGGTGCGGCCGTTGGAGCGGGCCAGCAGATACACCAGCAGGGTGGTGGCCAGTCCGGCGGCGAACGCGCCCGCCGCGACCGACCAGGCGGCCACGAACGCGCCCCCGGCGACGATCACGGTGCCCGCACCGACCGCCGCGCCCGCGGACACGCCGATCACGCCGGGTTCGGCGAGCGGATTGGCGAACACGCCCTGCAGTAGGGCGCCGGCGGTGGCCAGGGCCGCGCCGACGAGCATGCCGAGTACGACACGCGGGAACCGCACCTCCCACAGGGTCACGTATCCGGCCGGGTGGGCGGGCATGGGACCCCAGTCCAGGCCGATGCGGTGCAGGAACGCGCCCGCGACCTCGGCGGGACTGGTCGGCACCTGGCCGATGGCCGCGGAGATCAACGCGAGCACCACCAGCGCGGCCAGCGCGCCGGCGAAGATGATCGCGTTGCGCGACCACTTGCGGCGAGCGCTGGGCAGCGCCTCGACCGCCGACTCCTGCGCGGTCATCGACTCGTCGCCGCTGATCGGCGCGCCGGAACCAGCCTGCGTCTTCGCCGCTGCAGCCGTTGCCCGCTCGGCACTCCCGCCGGACGAGCGCTCGGCCGGGCCGTGCTGCGCGCGGGCCGCCGGGCCGCCGTGCTCCGGATCGGCGGGACCGCTCTGTCCCGCGTCGGCGGGAACATCGTGTGCCGAGTCGGCGGGCGCATCGTGTGCCGGGTCGCTGGGGCCGAGCGCGGTGGCAGCGCCGTTGTGCGCTGCGGTGCGGTCGTCGTGGGTGTTGCTCGGTGAATCCATGTGGGGGCCTTGGTTGTCGGCCGCTCCGGGGCGCTTGCTCATGCGGCGGCGGGGCCGTAGACGGCCTTCACGAGGGCCGACAGCACGCGGCCGGTGTTGGGGCCGAAGGACAGCAGGACGGCGTCGGACATGTCGATGACGCGGCGGTCGCGTCCGGCGGGGGTCTGGGCGATGCCGGGGACCTTCTCGAGGCCGTCGACGCCGCCGACCGAGGCCAGGCCGTCGCTCATGAGCAGCAGCGCGTCGGGGGCCGCGGCGATCATGGCCTCGCTGGTGATGGGCAGGAAGTCCTTGGTGATGCCCGACGCGGTTCCGGCGTCGATGCCGCCGATCGCGGTGATCAGCGAGTCGGCGCCCGAGCCGGGTCCGGCGATCATGGTGATGGCGGCGCTGCGCAGGTACAGGAACGCGATCTTGGGTTCGGCGTCCTGGTGCGGCACCGAGGCGATGGCGGCGTCGATCTCGGTGCGGGTGCGCTGCCCCAGCGCCTTGCCCGCGTCGGGCACGCCGAGCGCGGCGCCGACGGCCTCGATCTGCGGGACGACTCCGGCCATGGTGCGTCCGGTGTCGAAGTACACAACGGTGATGCCCAGGGCGCGCAACTGGTCACGCAGCGCGGGGGTGACGGTGATGGTGTCGGTGAGGAACACCGTGGGCCGCAGTGCCGCAACGGCTTCCACGCTCAGGGTGCCGCTGCCCGAGGACACGGTGGGCAGGTCGCGCACGGCGGGGAAGGCCGCGGAGTTGGAGCGCCCGATCAGTTTCGAGCGCAGTCCCAGGGCGACGACGGTTTGGGCGAGGGTGCCGTAGCGGTCGGCGGCGATGATGCGGGAGGTGTCGGTGACGGTGACCGCGGTGCCGTCGAAGGAGGTGACGGTGACCGGCAGCGTGGCAACCGGTTCGGGTCCCAGGGTGACGGGGTCGAGGTCGCCGATCTCGGCGGTGACGGGTCCGCGGCCGCCGGTGCTCGTGGTGCCCGAGCCGCAGGCGGTGACCCCGGCGACGAGACCGACACCGAGCAGCAGGATCACCAGCGTGCGGGCGGCGGTGCGGGCATTCACGAGACACCTCATGCAGGCAAGGCTAGCCTGGCTCATTCTGTGCGTGCACTCACGTCTCCGAGGGCCGCGGCGATGGCGCGGGGCAGTTCGAGGGTCTCGGCGGCCAGGATGCCGGTGAGCTGCCCGATATCACGGGCTCCGACCAGCATCGAGGCGACCGCGGGCTGGTCGCGGATCCAGGCCAGCGCCACCGCCAGCGGCGAGGTCCCCAGCCCGTCGGCGGCGGTGACGACCGCGTCGACCACCCGCACCGCCCGGTCGTCGAGATGAGCGGTGATCTCCGCGGCCGTGGACTCGTCGGCGCCGCGGGAATCGGCGGGCACCCCGTCGCGGTATTTGCCGGTGAGGATCCCCCCGGCCAGGGGCGCGGTGGCGATGACGCCGATGCCGTGATGCTGTGCGGCGGGCACGAATTCGTGTTCCACGCCGCGCGCCAGCAGCGAGTAGGGGGTCTTGGCGGCGGTCAATGGCGCGGCGGCGGCGAGGGTGGCCAGCTGCCAGCCGTCGTAGCCGCGCGCTCCGGCGTAGCGCACGCGTCCCGAGCGCACCGCCCACGACAGAGTGTCGGCGATCTCTTCCAGGGGGGTGTGCGGGTCCCAGGCGGCGACGGTCCACAGGTCGAGGTGGTCGGTGCCGAGCTGGGTGAGGGTGTGGTCGAGCTGGCGGCGCATGGTGCGCCGGGAGGCGTCGACGGTCCAGCGCACGGCGGCGGGCGCGTCGGCGGCGGCGTCGCTGAGTATCGGTGTGTATCCGGCACTTCCGGACAGCACCAGGTCCTCGCGGCCGACTTCGGCGATCAGCTCGCCGAGGATGTGCTGGGCGGCGCCGTCACCGTAGGCCGGGGAGGTGTCGACGAGGTTGCCGCCGGCTTCGACGAACGCCAGCAGCTGGGCCGCGGCGTCCTCGGCGTCGGTCTCCCTGCCCCAGGTGTGGGTGGCCAGCCCGAGCCTCGACACCCGCAGTCCGCTGCGGCCGACCGTCCGTTGTTGCATCACCGCGCTTGCCCTTTCGTCACACGCGTCAGCCTAGGCGCACCGGCGGCCCGCGCCCGGCTACGGCCCGCGCCGAGCGCGGCGAATTCCGGCGCGCGCGAGCCGGAACCCGATTTCACCCGGGGGTATCGGGCGCGCCATCGCGGCCCGGTAGGGTCGCAGCGTTGCGGCGGGGCGCGAACGCCGCGCCGGTGGCGGCCCGGGGCGTCGAATTGCTCACCGGGAGCTGATTATTCGGGACTGGAGGCTGCGTGGGCGAGTCGATGACGTGGGTGCAGGCACTGGTGCTGGGCCTGGTGCAGGGTCTGACGGAATTTCTGCCGATCTCTTCTTCGGCGCATCTGCGGATCGTCTCGGCGGTGTTCTTCGGCGATGACGCGGGCGCGTCGTTCACCGCGGTCACCCAGCTGGGCACCGAGGCGGCGGTGCTGGTGTATTTCGCCAAGGACATCTGGCGGATCCTGGTGGCCTGGTGCACCACGGTGTGGATGAAGGTCGCTGGGCGTCAACGTGATTCGGTGCCGCTGCACGAGCGCGCGACCACGCAGCTGCCGGTGCTGACCGAGGACGGCTCCTTCGCCTACGGCCCCGATCCCGACACCCAGCGCGAATTGGACTACCGGATCGGCTGGTATGTGATCATCGCCACCATCCCGATCGGGGTGCTGGGTCTGCTGTTCAAGGACCAGATCCGTACCGGCGCACGGAATCTGTGGCTGATCTCGATCATGCTGATCGTGTTCGCGCTGGTGATCGCGGCGGCGGAGTACTACTCGGGCAAGACCTACGGGCGCGCGCGCCGCCCGATCGAACTGCTCACCACCCGTGACGGCCTGATCATGGGCCTGGCCCAGTGCCTGGCCCTCATCCCGGGCGTGTCGCGTTCGGGCGCGACGAGTTCGGCGGGCCTGTTCTGCGGTCTGACGCGTGAGGCGGCGGTGCGGTTCTCGTTCCTGCTGGCCATTCCCGCGGTGCTGGCCTCGGGCCTGTTCAGCCTCCCCGACGCCTTCGAACCCGCTGGTGAGGGCCTCAATGCGTCAGGCCCGCAGCTGCTGGTGGCCACGGTGCTGTCGTTCGCGGTCGGGTACGCGTCGGTGGCGTGGCTGTTGAAGTTCGTGGCGCGCCATTCGCTGGACTGGTTCGTGGGCTACCGCATCGTGCTGGGGTTGACCGTGATCGCGCTGCTGGCGACCGGCGTCGTGTCGGCGACCTAGTCGGTAGGCTGTCCCGGTGACGGTGATCCTGTTGCGGCACGGCGTGTCCACGTCGAACATTGCCCGCACCCTGGCCGGGCGCAGCGCCGGCGTCGATCTGACCGACCGTGGCCGTGAGCAGGCCGCGAGCCTGGTTCAGCGGCTGGGATCGCTGCCGATCGAGCACATCGTGTGCTCGCCGCTGCTGCGCTGCCAGCGCACCGTCGCCCCGCTCGCGGACAAGCTGGGCCTCGAGGCCGACCCGGACGAGCGGCTGCTCGAGGTCGACTACGGCGACTGGACGGGCAAGGCGCTCGCCGACCTGGTCACCGAGCCGTTGTGGAAGGTGGTGCAGCGGCAGGCGTCGGCGGCGCGGTTCCCCTCGGGTGAGTCACTGGCGGAGGTGCAGTTCCGTGCCGTGTCCGCTGTGCGCGAACGGGATCGGCAGTTCGCCGAGCGGCATGGTAGCGATGTGTTGTGGATTGCGTGCACGCACGGCGATGTCATCAAGTCGGTGCTGGCCGACGCGTTCGGCCTTCACCTCGACGGCTTCCAGCGGATCGTGGTGGAACCGGCGTCGATCAGCGTCGTCCGCTACACCCCGAACGCCCCCTATGTGTGGCGTGTCAATGACACGGGTACCGATCTGTCCGGGTTGGCGGCGATTTCACCGCGAACTGGCGGCGAATCGCGCTCGGGGCCGGTTCCCGGCGGAGAAACGGGTACCACCGACAGTACGGATAATGGGGCTGGCGAACGCCCCGATTCATCAGTGTGAGTGAACCGAATGGAGGTGCAATGGGCCGGGCAATCCATATCTTCCGCACCCCCGATCGTTTCGTCGCCGGCACCGTCGGCGAGCCGGGCGACCGCGCGTTCTACCTACAGGCGGTGCAGGAGCCGCGGGTGATCAGCGTGCTGCTCGAGAAGCAGCAGGTGAAGGTGCTGGCCGATCGGATGGGTCTGCTGCTCGACGAGGTGCAACGGCGCTTCGGGACCTCGGTGCCCCCGCAGGCCGCCGACGTGGCCGACACCGCGCCGCTGGTGACGCCGATCGACGCCGAATTCCGGGTCGGCACCATGGGTTTGGGCTGGGACGCCGACGCGGGCGCGGTGGTGGTGGAGCTGTTGGCGATCACCGAGACCGAGGTCGACGAATCGGTGGTTCTCGATGACACCGAGGAGGGTCCCGACGCGGTGCGGGTGTTCCTGACCCCGGTGCAGGCGCGGGAGTTCGCGTTGCGGTCGGCGCGGGTGATCGCGGCGGGCCGCCCGCCGTGCCCGCTGTGCGGGGAGCCGCTGTCCACGGCCGGGCACATGTGTGTGCGCACCAACGGCTACAAGCGCGGCGACATCTTCGGCGCCACCGAAGCCGACGACTCCGACGATTCCGAGGACTGATCCGGTGTCGGCCTCCAGCAGCCCCACGGCAGACCGGTCGTGGCAGACCGCCGAGTTGACGGTGATCGGTCAGGTCACCACCGCCAGCAACGTCACCCTGGTGTGCGAGGCGGGCGCGGGCGGGCAGCGGGTGGTGTACAAGCCCGAGCGTGGGGAGCGGCCGTTGTGGGACTTCCCCGACGGCACGCTGGCCGGGCGGGAGGTGGCCTCGTATCTGGTGTCGCAGGCGCTGGGGTGGGGCGTGATCCCGGAAACGGTGTTGCGGGAGGGGCCTTTCGGGCCCGGCATGGTGCAGCGCTGGATCGACACCGCCGAGGACGAGCCGAGCCCGGGTCTGGTGGATCTGTGCCCGGTGGGCGCGATCCCCGACGGGTATCGGGAGGTGTTGCGGGCGCTGGATCCGGGCGGGCATCCGGTGTCGCTGGTGCACGCCGACGACGAGCGGCTGCAGCGGATGGCGGTGCTCGATGTGCTGATCAACAATGCCGACCGCAAGGGCGGACACGCCCTGCTGGGTGTGGACGGGCGCGTGTACGGGGTGGATCACGGGATCTGCCTGCACACCGAGCCGAAGTTGCGCACGGTGTTGTGGGGGTGGGCCGGTGAGCCGGTGGCCGACGAATTGCTCACCGACATCACGGTTTTGGTGAAGGCGCTGCCCGGGGAGCTGGGTGAGCGGCTGGCGGAGTTGATCACCGACGCCGAGATCGACGCGCTCGAGGCGCGGGGGCGGGCGTTGCTGGACGAGCCGGTGATGCCGTTGCCCGCCAGTCAGCGGCCGATTCCGTGGCCCGCGTTCTGACCCCCGGCGTACCGGTCGCCCCGGCATTCTCGTCGCGCTGATTGCAATCATTGACACCGCCCGGTCGGCGACCAGGGTGCAGGTCGGCCCGGTCGGGCGCGTGTCGTGGGGCACACCGGCGCGGGGGCGGCGACGTCGCGGCCCGATCCCAGGGATAACCTCGAATCATGCAGTCCTGGTCCGATACCGCTGTCCCGACCGTCCCCGGATCCGGACCAGCGTTGCGTTTGTTCGACACCGCCGACAAGCAGGTGCGCCCGGTGACCCCCGGCGCGACCGCGACGATGTACGTCTGCGGCATCACCCCCTATGACGCCACCCACCTCGGCCATGCCGCCACCTACCTGGCCTTCGACCTGGTCAACCGGTTGTGGCGCGACGCCGGCCACGAGGTGCACTACGTGCAGAACACCACCGACGTGGACGATCCGCTGTTCGAGCGGGCCGAACGCGACGGCATCGACTGGCGTGAGCTGGGCACCCGCGAGATCAACCTGTTCCGCGAGGACATGGCGGCGTTGCGGGTGATCCCGCCGCGCGACTACATCGGCGCGATCGAGTCGGTGCAGGAGGTCGTGGACCTGGTCGACAAGCTGCTGGCCTCGGGCGCGGCGTACGTGGTCGACGACCCGCAGTATCCCGACATCTACTTCCGTCACGACGCGACCGAGCAGTTCGGCTACGAGTCGGGCTATGACCGCGAGACGATGGACCGGTTGTTCGCCGAGCGCGGCGGGGATCCGCAGCGGCCGGGCAAGCGTGATCCGATCGACGCGCTGTTGTGGCGGGCCGAGCGGCCGGGTGAGCCGTCGTGGCCGGCGCCGTTCGGGGCGGGCCGTCCGGGCTGGCACATCGAGTGTGCGGCGATCGCGGTCAACCGCATCGGCACCGAGTTCGATATCCAGGGCGGCGGCAGCGACCTGATCTACCCGCACCACGAGTACTCCGCCGCGCACGCCGAGGCGCTGGTGAAGGGGCGTCGCTTCGCCCGGCATTACGTGCACGCGGGCCTGATCGGGCTCGATGGCGAGAAGATGTCGAAGTCGCGCGGCAATCTGGTGTTCGTGTCCAAGCTGCGCGCGGCGGGCACCGATCCGGGCGCGATCCGGTTGGGCGTGTTCTCCGGGCACTACCGCAGCGACCGGGAGTGGTCGGATGCGGTACTGGCCGAAGCGGTTTCGCGGCTGGCGCGGTGGCGTTCGGCGGTGGCGCTGGACTCGGCTCCGGATGCGACCGACACGGTGGCGCGGGTGCGCCGGCATCTGGCCGATGACCTTGACACCCCCAAGGCGCTGGCGGCGCTGGACGCGTGGGCGCAGCAGGCGCTGGCCTACGGCGGCCCCGATGTGACGGCTCCGGCGTTGATCACCGACACCGTCGACGCGCTGCTGGGTATCGCCCTGTAGCGCCGCTGCCGCGACCTGTCGACGCGCGAGCCCGGATGTCTGGGCTCGCGCGTTCTTGTGTGCTGGGTGGGCGTTAATGAGTCGACCCGGCGGTGGTGGACGGCGCATCCTGGGGAGCGGTGTGTCGTCGATCGAGGAGGGCTGTTCGGTGGGTGCGGCGGAGTCCGGTGTGAACGGGTTGGCTGTGGGTGCGGCGCGGTTCGCGCGCGCGACGGCCCGGCTCGACGAGTGTGCGGCGTTCTATCGGGAGATCGTCGGTCTGACACAGCTTTTCGCGTTCTCCGATCACGCGGGCTACAGCGGGTTCGTGTTCGGGTTACCGGGGCCGCGCGCCCAGCTCGAGCTGGTGCGCCGCGACGACGCGCCCGCCCCGCCGCCGGTGGACCCGGAGGACGCGGTGGTGTTGTATCTGCGCGGCGGGTTCGAGGCGTTGCGTGAACGGCTGGCCGATCATGGTGTGGCCGAGGTGATTCCGGACAATCCGTATTGGGTGGCGGCGGGCGCGTTCGCGGTGCTCGATCCCGAGGGCTGGATGCTGATCGTGGTGCCGCCCGACTCCGATGCCGACGCGGTGCGGATCGAGGAGTTCACCGGTGATCGCGAGGAGATCGCGTGGTCGTTTCGGATGGCCGAGGATTCCGAGCTGCTGCTGACCGGGTATATCGGGCACGGGCGGGTGTGGGTGGCGCGCAACGCGTCCGGGGATGTGGTCGGCCATATCCAGGCGGCCCCGGAGGCGGAGGAGTCGACGTGGGAGATCGTCAATACCGCGGTGGTGCGCCCGTTGCGCGGGTCCGGGGTGGGGCGGCGGATGATCGACACGGTGGTCGCGGCCGCGACAGCGGCGGGGGTGCGGCGGCTGGAGGTGGCGACCGCGACCGCGGATGCCGGGAATCTGCGCTTCTACCAGCGGTGCGGCTTCCGGATGACGCGGATCGTGCCGGATGTGTTCACCACGGCGGCCGGATATGAGGACGTGGTGATGGTCGACGGGATCCGGATGCTGGATCAGGTCTGGTTCGCCCGCGAGTTGTGAACGGCGATTCGCGCGCCGACATTGGTGGGGGTGCGAAGTTGCGTTGGCTCTTCCCGTGGTGGGTGAACGGCCGATACCGTGAGGGCCGGATGGTGTGGACCCTCAGCGAGGAGGTGGGCCGTGAGTGCGGTGCCAGGTTTCGATCGTGTGCGTGCGGTGGTGGAGCAGGGACTGGGTAAGGGCGCGTCGCTGCGCAAACAGGTGCGCGCCGGGGGCCGGCTACTGGACACGGTGCGCCGTGATCCGCGGATCGTGCGGGAGTTGATCGCGGGCGTGACCGGCCAGGGGGCGCCGGTGGAGGCCGCGCCGGTCGAGCACACCCTGCCCGGGGGCCTGTCGGACTATCTGCGCACCGCGCACGCGCATCGCGATCTCGAGACCGGCGCGGCGGCGACGCTGGCGTATCTGGCGCAGTTGCAGCGGCTTCCGGAGTGGGTGAGTTTCCATGCGGGCTGGCGGGGGGAGGCGCCGGGGTCGGCGGCGGTCGGCGTGGAGTACACGCAGGTCGCCAAGTTCATGGGTATTCCGGCCGATGTGACGTGGCTGGTGACCGAGGTCAGCGACTCGCGGCTGGGTTTGCGCGGGCGCGGCCCGCAGGGTTTGGGTCTAGGGTTGTGGATCACGGTGGCGCCCAACGGTTCCGGGTCGAGCGTATACATCGACGCGGGATTGTCGGGGCAGCCGATCGAGGGCCCGCTGGGCGCGACAGTGGCCCGCGCGCTCGGTGACGCGTTGACCGAGTCCCTCGACAGGCTTCCGGCGGTGCTGGCGGCGACCGCGCCGACGGCGGGGCGCGCGGAGCGGAAGGCGGTGCGGCACCGGGCTTCCGGGGTGGTGTTGGCGCCGACGACGCCGGTGCTGGTGGGTGTCGGGCAGATCGTGCAGCGCACCCCCGACGCTTCGTATGCCGATCCGTCGCAGTTGGCGGTGCGGGCGTTGCGGGCCGCGGCCGCCGACACCGGCGTCGGGGACGGGTTGCTGGCGCGCGCGGACGCGGTGTTCGCGGTGTCGCCGACGTCGTGGCAGTACCGGGATCTGGGTGCGCTGGTGGCGGCCGCGGTCGGCGCGGATGGGGTGGACACGGTGCAGTCGAGTCCGTTCGGTGGTGACGGCGGCCAGTTGGTGATCAACGAGGCGGCCGCGGCGATCACGGCGGGCGACTACGACCTGGTGTTGGTGACCGGCGCGGAGGCCGGGGCGACGCAGGCGGCGGCGCAGCGGGCCGGGGTCGAGGTGGCGTGGCCGGTGCAGGACGGCTCGGTGTCGCCGACACGGACGGTGGGGATCGACAAGGCGGCCAACAATGCCGCGGAGTCCGCGGCCGGGTTGCAGGCCCCGATCAATATGTACGCGCTGCTCGAGTCGGCGAACCGGCACCGGTTGGGTCGCACGCCCGCCGAGCACGCGGCCGCGGTGGCGGAATTGTGGTCGCGGTTCTCGGCGGTGGCGGCGGCCAATCCGCAGGCGTGGCAGCCGCAGGAGTTCACCGCGACCGAGATCGCGGCGGTGACCGAGGCCAACCGCATGATCTCGGCGCCGTACACGAAGCTCGAGTGCGCGAACCTGACGGTGGATATGGCCTCGGGCATCATCGTGGCCTCGGCCGCGGCGGCGGAGGCGGCGGGTATCCCGCAGGACAAGTGGGTGTTCCTGCATGCGGGCGCCTCGGGCACCGATGAGTGGTTCGTCAGTGAGCGTGCCGAATTGGCGGCGTCGCCGGCGATCAGGGCCTTGGGGGCTGCGGTGTTCGAGCATGCCGGGATCACGGCCGAGGATCTGGGCCCGGTGGACCTGTACGCGTGTTTCCCCGTGGCGGTGCAGATCGCGGCGCGTGAGCTGGGTTTGCCGGTCGACGACCCGAAGCGGCCGCTGTCGGTGACCGGTGGGCTGACCTTCGGCGGCGGTCCGGGCAACAATTACGGCGGGCACGCGGTGGCGTCGCTGGTGGGCCGGTTGCGCGCCGAACCCGAATCCTTCGGTCTGGCCACGTCTCTGGGCTGGTATCTGACCAAGCACGCGATGGGCGTGTATTCGGCGACCCCGCCCGCACAGCCCTACCGGCACCTGACCCCGGTGATCGAGCATCCCCCGGCCCGCCCGGCGCGCACCGGCTACGACGGCGAGGCCGTGGTGGAGGCCTACACGCTGCCCTACGGTCGTGACGGCCGCCCCGAGGCCGCGATCGTGAGCCTGCTGACCCCGGCCGGTGATCGAGTGCTGGTGCGGTCCACCAATTCCGCGCTGCTGGCCGCGTTGACCGAGGACGACTGGCTGGGTCTGCCGGTGACCGTGGTCGGTGACACGATCACCCCGGCCGGCGCGCAGAGGCCCGAGTGGGGTTCGGACGCCGAGGAATCGGCAGCGGGAGAATCGGCCGCGGAGCCGGTGTTGAGTACGGCGGGTGTGGCGCGGGTGCCGTTGCCGCCTCCACCGCCCGCGCCGGTGCTGATCGAGCGCCGCGGCCACATCATGATCATCACGATCAATCGCCCCCACGCCCGCAACGCGATCAATCTGGCGGCGGCGCTGGGTTTGGAGCGCGCGATCGATGCCTACGAGGCCGACCCGAACGCCCGCATCGCGATCCTGACCGGTGCGGGCGGCTATTTCAGCGCCGGAATGGATCTCAAGGCGGCCGCCCGCGGCGAGGTGCCGGTGACCGAGAAGCGCGGCATCCTGGGCATCGTGTCCCAGCCGCCGCGTAAACCGCTCATCGCCGCGGTGGAGGGCCCCGCGTTGGCGGGCGGCTGCGAACTGGCGCTGGTCGCGGATCTGATTGTCGCCGCGAGCGATTCGACCTTCGGTATCCCGGAGGTCAAGCGTGGCCTGGTCGCGGTCGGCGGTGGCGTGCTGCGCCTGTCGCAGCGCCTACCCCGCGCGATCGCCATGGAGTTGGCGTTGACCGGTGACCCGATCAGCGCGGCGCGGGCGGCGCAGATCGGGTTGATCAATCAGGTCGCCGAACCGGGCAAGGCCCTCGATGCCGCGCTGGAGTTGGCGGCGCGGGTGGCGGTGAACGCGCCGTTGAGTATCGACGCGAGCAAGCAGATCATCGAGCAGGCCCCGGACTGGTCGGTCGCCGAGGCGTTCGGCAAGCAGGGCCAGGTCGCCGCCGCGGCACTGTCGTCGATGGACGCCGGCGAGGGGATGCGGGCGTTCGTGGAGAAGCGTCCCCCGGTCTGGCAGGGCCGCTGACCTCGAGCCCCGGTGCGGGCGGTTCGGCACCCATGGCGGTCAGGGCCCGCCATGGGTGCCGGATCCGCCCGCACCCATGGGCATGTCGCCCATCGGTGGCGGGGTGAAAACGGGAGCCTGGCCGGGGTCGAGGATCAGGAATTGGCCCATCATGCCCTGGTCTTCGTGGTGGAGCAGGTGGCAGTGGTACATGAACGGGTGGGCGGGGTCGGCGGGGCCGGGGAACCGCATCGCCAGTTCGTAGGTGCGGGGGTGAGGGCGGCGAGGGCGCCCGGTAGAGCGGGTGCGACTGGCGCGATGGTGGTGGCGCGCAGGGTGAGGATGTCGAAGGTGTCGTCGAAGCCGAAGCGTTCGGGGCGGTCGATGCCGGTGCGGGTGGTGACAGGGTTGGCGCGCAGGGTGGCGGTGTGGCCGGGGTCGAGGTCGACGAGGATTTCGGCACGTTCGCCGGGGTTGAGCAGCAGGCGGGTGCGGGTGACGGGGGCGGGAAGCAGGCCGCCGTCGGTCGCGATGAGTGTGAATTCGCGGTCCTCGCTCAGGCCGATGTCGAGCAGGCGGCCCGAGGATCCGTTGAGCAGGCGCAGGCAAGCGCGGCGGGCGGGCAGGTCGTGGTGGTCGGGGACGGCGCCGTTGACGGTGAGGGTGTCGCCGAGCAATCCGTAACTGCCGGAAGGGGTTTCGTCGAGGTGGCCATCAGGGGTGAAGCGGGGTTCGCCGCTGGTGCAGGCGGTGAGGCCCAAGGGGTATGGCGGCGGGCGGTGACGAGCAGGCGTCGTCGCGAGATCACAGGGTCCCTCCTCGGGTCGATGCGGTGCGGGGTTGATGCGCCGGTCCCAGCCTGCTGATCGCGGTGGTGTCGTTTCCCCCTCCCGTGAGCCGCGTTCACGGGAGGGGGTGCGGCCTGGCGAGTCTTGCGGGAAAGCTATCTCTGCGCTATCGCGACCCGTGTGTGCCGGGTCGGGGTGCGGGTCTCTACGGTGGTTTGGTGCCTGCTCCCCACTCTCATCCGATCCGCTGGAAGGTGGCACGTTTTGTGCCGCTGCTGCTGATTCCATGGTTGCTGGCGGCGAGTACGTTCCCCGGCGAGTACCACGTCCCGTTAGTTTACTGGCCGATTGCTGTGTCGGCGGGTTTCGCGGTGCGCCGCACCCGGTGACCCGGGGTCAGGCGTTGCGGAGGGCGGAGACGGCGTCGGCGAACATGGTGGCCTTGATCGCGCCGAGGGTGTCCTGGTCTTTCGCGCCGATCGGGCCGAGCATGCCCAGCGCGGTGTCGGTGAGGGTGTCGAGCGCGCCGATGGCGTCGACGAGGTCGTAGGCCAGGGCGTCGGGGCCGCCGAAGCGACGTCCGGTCGTCATGGACGCGATGGCCGATCGGGGGGTGAGTTTGGCTTGGATGAGCGCGGACATGCCGCGGGTGAACGGGATGCGGATGTCGGCTTCGGGGAAGCAGAAGTAGCCGCGGTCTTCCCGCATCACCCGGTAGTCGTGGGCCAGCGCGAGCATGGCGCCCGCACCGAAGGCGTGGCCGGGCAGGGCGGCGGCGGTGGGCAGCGGGAAGGTGAGCACGCGCGCCAGCAGTGACTGGACTTGCGCGACATACCATTCGGCGCGCTCGCCATTGTTGGACAGCCAGTCCAGGTCGAGGCCGTTGGAGTAGAACTTGCCCGACGCGGTGGTGACCAGTGCGTGGGCGCCGTCGGCGATGACGGTGTCGAGGTGGTCGCCGAGGGAGGTCAGGAAGTCGGGTGAGAAGCGGTTCTCGTCGCCGCCGAGGTCGAGGACGGCGATCTTGTCGCGGTAGCTCAGGGTGGGCATGGGGTTCCTTCGCGAAAGTGGGTCAGGCGGGTGCGGGCCCGATGTCGAGGACCGCGCGGACCGTCGCCCGCAACTGCCGGCGGGCGGTGGGATCGGCGAGCCGGTCGCGGTCGAGCAGGATCGCTGTCGGCAGGTCGACCAGGCAGATGGTGAGGGTGTCCACGGCGTGGGCGTCGCGGCGTTGCCACAGCCGGTGGGCGAGGGTTTTCATCAGCTCGACCAGGGTTTTCTGGGTGGCTGCGAGTTCGGTGCGGACGGTGTCGGGCAGGTCGTCGCCGAGCAGGTCGTCGCGGCGGACGGTGAAGAACAGTTGGGTCGAGAGCGGGTGGCGGGCGGCGAATTCGGCGGGGGCTTCGGCGGCGGCGATGACCGCGTCGACGCCGTCGACGCCGGCGGCGGCGACCATGTCGGCTTGCAGGGCGAGGAAGCGGTGGGCGGCGCGAATCCAAGTGCGGCCCAGCAGTTCCGCGCGGGAACCGAAGGTGTGGTAGAGCGCGCCGTTGGAGACGCCGGTGGCGCTGGCCACGGCGCGGATGGTGACCGCGGCGGGTCCGGAGCGCACGGCGAGCGCTTCGGCGGCGTCGAGCACCCGGTCGGGGTCGTGGGTGCGGGGGCGGGGCATGCACCGACCATAACAGAGCACTTGCTCTGTTATGAAGGGGTGAACCCGGCACCCCAGCACTACCGCCGGGGTCCGAGTGTCACAGCAAGGGGTCAGGCGGGTCCGGGTTCGTGGACGCCTTCGACCAGTTCCGGCGCATACATGCGGTCGATGTCGGCGGAGTACTTCTCGGCGATCGGTTTGCGCCGCAGCTTCATGGTGAGGGTGATCTCGTCGCCGCCGGGCTCCCAGAAGGTGGGCAGGATCGTGAATCGTTTGATCTGTTCCACGCGCGAGAGTTTCGCGTTCCCGGCGGCGATCCCGCGCGCGATCTCCGCGATCACCGACTTGTCCCCGGCCAGCGTCGCCGCCGAGGCGTCGGGTAGCTCGTGCTGGGCGGCATAGGGGGGCGCGGATTCGGCGTCGAGGACGATGAGGGCGGTGTTGTAGGCGCGGTTGTCGCCGATGGTGGCCAGCGCCCCGATGAGCGGGGCGGCAGCTTTGATGGTGTTCTCGATATTGGCCGGGGACATGTTCTTGCCCGCGGAATTGATGATGAGTTCCTTCTTGCGGTCCACCACCCGCAGATACCCATCGGCGTCGCAGGTGATGATGTCGCCGGTCGCCAGCCACCCGTCCGCGTCGAGGGTGTCGGCGGTCTTCTGCGGTTCCTTGCGGTATTCGCGCATGACCAGCGGCCCGCGCACCAGGAATTCACCGTCCTCGGCGATCTTGGATTCCAGTCCCGGCAGCAGTCGCCCCACGGTGCCCAGCCGCGCCTGCCCGGGCGGTGCGACGCTGACGATGCAGGTCAACTCCGACATGCCCCACACTTCCGAGATCGGGATGCCGAGGCCGAAGAAGAAGCCGAGGGTTTCCGCCGGGATCGGCGCGGCCCCCGACAGCGCCCATTTGAGTTGATCCAGGCCCAGTTTCGCGCGCAACGCCCCCAGCACGGCGGCGTCGGCGCGCGCCCATTCCTCGGCCAGCCCGAGCGGCTGCCCGGCCAGCTGCGCCGCGGCCTTGCGGGCGGCCACGTCCAGCGCCCACACCAGTGCCGCCTTACGGGTGGGGTCGGTTTCGGCGGCGACCGAATACTCCACGGCCGCTTTGAGTTTCTCCCACACCCGCGGCACCGCACCCCAGATGGTGGGGTGCACGTCGGCGAGCGCGGCGCCCAGCTGGGTGCGGTCGGGCACGACGGTGATCTGGGTGCCGAAGTACTCGTGCAGGTACAGGCCGGTGACACGGTCGGCCATGTGCGCAGTCGGCAGGAACGAGGTGATGCGGTCGCCGAACTCGACCGGCATGACCGAGGCGTAGGCGCGGCATTCGAACGCGAGACCGGCGTGGGGGATCTCCACGCCTTTCGGATTGCCGGTGGTGCCGGAGGTGTAGCAGAGGGTGACGATGTCCTCGCCGGTGATCGCCTGCCAGGTGGCGTCGAAATCGAAGTCGCTGCGCCCGAGCTGTTTGAGCTGCGCGACGCTCAGAGTGCCCGGCGAGGGGGTGTCCACGCACACGATGGTCTGCATGGGCACCCCGCACGCGCGGATGCGGTCCACGTATTGCGCCTCGCACACCACGACCCGGTTGCCGGCATTGCTGAACACGTAATGCAGCTGTTCTGCGGACAGCGTGTTGTACACCGAGAACGAGGTGGCGCCGGTGTGCTGGGCGCCGACCTCGAGGGGGTAGAACTCGACGCGGTTGGCCATCATGAACGCCACCGTGTCCCCGCGGCCCACGCCCAGCGCGGCCAGGCCCGCGGCGATCTCGCGGACCTGGGCGGCGTAGTCGCGCCAGGTGAGGGTCAGCGTGCCGCCGATCGAGCGGAGCGCGATCGCGTCGGGGTCGATCGCGGCGGTCGCCTGGAACACCGCGGGTGTCGTATTCGGTTCGCTCATCACCATTCTCGATCCACTCCCACCGTCGAAGCCTTCTCAGACGGTATGACGGCGCGTGGGCGTGGCGGAGCCGAATGACGACACCCGACGCGTCAGGATTGTCCGGTTCTGCGGATGGCGGTGATGATGTCCGACAACTGCGCCACCACGCTCGCCAATCCCGTGGTGTCCCCGCCGATCTGCACCGTCCGCAACTCCGTCGGGGTGGGCAGGTTGTCCACGATCTCGGGCAGCGCCTCGATCAGCTGGGCCTGCATGGTGGCGGCATTGCGGTTGTTGGCGTTGTCGATGCCGACCCGTTCCCGATCCAGTTCCAGCAACGCGGCCTCGTGCGCGACCCGGGTTTTGGCCTGCGCCAACGCCAGATCGGCTTCCTGACGCTGCGCGACCCGCTCGGCTTCGCGGCGGGCGTTGTCGAGCTTCTCGGCGTGCTGTTCACGTTCCAGGCGCAGCGCGTGCAATGCCGACTGCTGGGCCAGGTCGGCTACCTCCCGGTTCACTTCGTGCTCGCGTTCGGTGCGGCGCAAACGTTCGGCGGATTCGCGGTCGAAGGACGCGGCGTCGTTGCGGGCGCGCAGTTCGGCCAGCTCCCGCTCGTTCTCGATGCGCCGCTGCTCGGCGGCCCGCCCGGCGGCGGCCTCACGCACCGACACCGCTTCCTGGGCGTCGAGTTCGGCCAGGCGCGCGACCCGGTTCTGTTCGCTGCGGTAGGGCTTCTGCAGGTTCTCCCACAACGTGTTCGAGGAGACGACGGCCTCCTTGATCTGCACGGTCACGATCGACAACCCCAGTCCCCGCGCACCGTCGCCCGCACCCTCGGCGACGGTGCGCAGCCGCGCGGTGAGCTCCTCGATGATGGGCTGCTTGTCCGACAGCACGTCGCGCACCGCCATCGTGGACACCTTGTCCTTGATCGCGGCCTCGGCCTGTTCGCGCAGCTGCACATTGACCAGCCGCATCGGATCCTCCGGGTCGGAGAAGTCGAGTTTGCGGTAGGCGGTGGCGAAATCGTCGATGATCCATTGCACGTACCCCTGCACCAGCACGCCCTGCAGTTCACTGCAGATGCAGTAGGCGTTGATCAGGATGGTCTGGATCGCGCCGGGCACCACCAGGTAGGAGTCCTTGGTGGGATCGAACCGGAACGACACACCGAGTCCGATGTGCAGGGGTTCGGCCGCGCCGCGACGGGTGTGCACGACGAACGCGTTGGGCGGCACCAGGACCGTGCGCCACCGCCACCAGCCGCTGACCCGCACCTCCACCGGACCCTGCGGGGTGTTCTCTCGCACCGATCCCACGCGCCCGGCCCGTTTGGCCAGCGCGCCCCGCGGTCCCGGGGCGCCCGGCGGGATCGGCATCGCCGCGGGTGCGGGCGCGGACCGCGCGAACGCGGGCCGCAGGTCCTCCTCCAGTTCGGCCTGTTGTGCCACGACCTGATCGAGATAGCTGTTGTTCTTCGCCGCCATGGCGGGCAGGCTACCGGCGAAAGACCGTTCGGCCCATCGATATTCGCGCAGCGACTCGTCCGCGAACGTCGCCCGGGCGTGGGGGAGTGGCGGGGTGCGCGAGTCGCCGGGTCCGGGTGATGGGGGAGCCTCCGAACCAGACCCGCCCGGTGTCTGGGTTAGTCGGCGGCGGGGCGGCCGAGGATGCCGTAGAGGAGCAGGTCCTCGAGGGAGGCGGCGAAGCCGTCGAGATCGTCGATATCGCGGATGCACATGGCGAACAAGGCCGCCCCGGCGATGGTGTCGAGCACCGTGTTCGGGTCCAGGCCCGGGCGGGTGCCCTGGCCGGGCAGGTAGTCGCCGAGCTCCGCGCGGGTGGGGGAGTCCAGGCGGGCGGACAGCTTCTCGTACAGTCCGGAATCCTCGCGCATCTCGGCCATGAGACCCGGCATGGCGGCACGGGTTTCCGCGGACCCGAACAACTGGATGGTGCCGCGGATGACCTTGCGGATCTCCCCGAGCAGATCCGGCGCCACCACCGCCGAGCCGACATCGGGGAACACCGCCTGCGCGATCAGATGCGCCTTGGACGGCCAACGCCGGTAGATGGCCGGGCGCGACACTCCGGCGCGCGCGGCGATGGCGTCGATCGAGGTTGCGGCATAACCCTGTTCGACGACCAGGGCGCGGGCGGCGTCGAGGACCGCGGTGTCCACCGCCGGATCGCGGTGCGGGCCGAGCCGGTGGCGTGTGGTCACGGATTTCGTCCTTGTCGCTGCGGGCACGAGTCGTTACAGTCTGTCACAACTAAGTCGTTACGCTCTGTAACGGCTGAGGACTCGAGGAGGAGTCGTGTCAGCCGCCCCGCACATCCCCGACACCTATCGCCCGGTACCGCTGCTGGCCGGAAAAGTCATCGTCATCTCCGGCGTCGGCCCCGGACTGGGCCACTCCCTGGCCATCGAAGCCGCCCACATGGGCGCCACCCTCGTGCTGGCCGGACGCACCGAGAAACGCCTGCACGAATACGCCGACGAAGCCCGCGCCCTCGGCGCCACCGCCCACGTCGTACGCGCCGACATCACCGAGGAAGACCAGCGCCGCACACTCGCCGACCGCGCGGTCGCCGCAGCCGGCCGCGTCGACTGCCTGATCAACAACGCCTTCGCCATCCCGCCCATGTACCCGATCACCCAGATCGACCTCGAAGCGCTGCGCGACGCCAACGAAACCAATGTGTTCGCACCGCTGCGGCTCTCGGCCCTGTTCGCCGACGCGCTCGCCGCGTCCCGCGGGTCGATCATCATGCTCAACTCGTGCGTGTCCTACAGCTCGCAGCCCGAATACTCCGGTTACAAGCTGTCCAAGGGCGCCCTCGCCCATCTGGCCTCCTCGCTGGCCACCGAACTGGGTCCGCGCGGCATCCGCGTCAACTCCGTCGCCCCGTCGTATGTGTACGAGGACATCAACAAGGCCTACTTCGACTGGCTGGCAAGCCAATCCGGGGTCACCCACGACGACATCTACCGACAGAAGGCCGCGCCCACCGATCTGGGCCGCCTCGCCGGACCCGAAGAGGTCGCCCGCGCGGCCCTGTTCCTGGCCAGCGACCTCGCCACCGCGGTCACCGGCCAGATGCTCACCGTCGACTGCGGCGAATTCCACCGATGAATCCAGGAGCCACCATGACCACCAAACGCATCGTGCTGTGGGGGACCGGCGTCGTCGGCTCCATGGTGCTGGCCGAGATCCTGCGCCACCCCGCCTTCGAGCTCGTCGGCGTCGGCGTCAGCAACCCCGACAAGGTCGGCAAGGACGCCGGAGACCTCTGCGGGGCCGCGAAAACCGGTGTCCTGGCCACCGATTCGGTCGACGAACTCATCGCGCTGCGCCCCGACGCCGTCGTCCACTACGGGCCCACCGCCGCCTTCGCCGAGGAGAACATGCGCGTCATCGGCGCGTTCCTGCGCGCCGGCATCGACGTGTGCTCGACCGCCATGACCCCGTGGGTGTGGCCGCAGATGAAGCAGCTGCCCGCCGTGTGGCGCGACCCGATCACCGAAGCCTGCCAGGCCGGGGGAGCGTCGTGCTTCACCACCGGCATCGACCCCGGCTTCGCCAACGACCTGTTCCCGCTGACCCTCATGGGCCTGTGCGGTGAGGTGCGGTCCGTGCGCGCCTCCGAACTGCTCGACTACACCGACTACGAAGGCGACTACGAATTCGAGATGGGCATCGGCCACCCGCCCGAATTCAAAGCCCTGCTCGAACACCCCGACATGCTCATCATGGCGTGGGGCGCAACCGTTCCCATGATCGCCGCCGCCGCGGGCATCGAACTCGACGCCATCACCACTACCTGGGACAAATGGGTCACCCCGACCGACCGTCCCTCCGCCAAGGGTGGCGTCAAAGCCGGCACCGTCGCCGCCATCCGCTTCACCATCAACGGCGTCTACAACGGCCGCGAGGTCATCACCCTCGAACACGTCAACCGCATCGGCCTCGACGCCGCCCCCGACTGGCCCGCCGGCACCAAGGACGACGTCTACCGCGTCGATATCCTCGGCAGCCCCTCGATCGCCCAGGAAACCTCGTTCCGCTTCACCGACGGCTCCGGCCGCACCCCCGCGGTAGCGGGCTGCCTCTCCACCGGCATGCGCGCTCTCAACGCCGTTCCCGCCGTCAACGCCCTCCCGCCCGGCTGGGTCACCCCCCTGGACCTCCCACTGATCCCCGGCTTCGGCACCATCCGCTGAACCCGACGAAAGCCGCTGCTGCCGGGGCGAGATCTCTCACTTCGCCGCGGCAGCAGCACAATTCGTGAACGAGATTCCCATCCGAATCCAGCTCCACACCCAGGAACGCCCCGGGACAGCCAGGTCACCCTCACGGCCGGCAGGCAGCGGCCCTCCAGCGTCGCGGATGATCCCAGTCGGATGTGGGGTTCCGACCAGCAGATTGTACGGGTAAGCGGGGTCTACGCGCTGGAGCGCATTGCGCGAGATTCCGCGGCCGACTCGCACACGGTGGTCGATGTACTGGATGGCACCAACTTGCTGGGCGCGCGAGTGGACTTCGCAAACCTGGAGGGTGCAGATCTGTCCAGCGCCAACCTCGAATTTGCGAATCTGTCCCACTCGAGGTTGGACGGTGTGAACTTATCGGCGCTGGACGGCAGAGGTGCGGACTTGGCGCACGCAGATCTGCACACGACGTCGTGACGGGGCGCGAACCTCTCGCGCGCCAATTTCTTCATGGCGGACCTCAGTTACGCTCATCGGGAAGGAGCGAACCTTGCGGGTGCCGATCTCCACCAACTCCTGAGCACCGACCATCTGACCTACGACGACAAGACGGTGTGGCCCGAGGGGTACAAACCCCCCGCCCAGTGACTCCGCGCCCAATTTCCAGTACAGCCAACAGTGCTGATTCCGATCACTTGCGCGGACACACAGGTTTTTCTTCCTCGGGCCGAAGTCAGCGTCGCCTCCCCATCAGGGCCCACCCGATAATGAATGACAGGATCGTCCAAATGACAATAAAGGGGACGACGAGTTCTGCAATCGCCAACCACTGACCTCCACCAAGGGAACAATTACTTTGCGTGTTGCCATTCGACCCTCACAGGTCGTTGGCGATCAAAAGACTTCGTACACGCTCTTCCATGAGCCGGCGAGCACGCACGGCGGACCACCGGTCTTTGGCGTACAGCCCCGGGAAGTCCGCACTGAAGGCTATGAAGAGAGACCTCTCGCTGCTCCATACGACCTGAACGTTGCCGAACGTTACGCTCCCCGACGTCACCGTGTTCTCTTCCTCGACTCGCGATTCGATGTGTCGGAAGCGCGGCGGAAGGGGACATGCCGAAATAGAACTCTTAGATGGCGACGCAGGGCTTGTCGGGCAGTGCCCGCGTAGGACGGCGCCGTCGATGGCGTAACGACCATTTCCTCTTCCTGTTCGCTTCGTATCGTACGGTTCGGAAGCCCGGACGGTGGTGCCGCTGGACTCGGCGGCACCACCGCGCAACATTGGGGGCGTGGGTGGGCACGTTCCCCAATCGGGGATCCACATTGAGGGATTGCGGATCATTCGCCAGATTACCGCTAGAGAGCTCATTTTTAAACATTAACCGGAAGAAATTCCGATTTGTCCATTTAATGACCGGCCCATAACGGGCAAAATGGATGCTATGGGGCTATATTTCCGCAGTTGAACCCGGAGGCCGGCGTCGCATGCGACGCAGAGTCAGCGCTTCGATATTGTTGCCATGTAATAGCTACATTCGGGGTGGCGGTGCCCAGCGAGTGGGACCGATCGGCATGGGCGTCCCGCTGGCCGCGATCAGATCCTGGAGGGAAGAATGATCATCACGACCGGGCAGCGGTATCGACAATTCTGAGAATGACGCACTGCGTGAGATCACCAAGGGCAGCTCTGAGCAAGAGGCGACCGGCCCTTCGCCGAACTCGAGAAGGTCTTCATTCTCCGCGGCAGGCCGCCGAAAGTATCCGTTCGACAGGGAACCCCCGCCGAATGTCGGTGCGTTCGTTATCCCAGCACTTGGACTCGCAGGCAGGTCGCGATGTCTCTCGAGCACCGCGAAGGCCTCATCGCAAGTGATGCTGCCTGCAGCAACAGTAACGACGAGGCCGCCCGGAGTCTCGGTGCGGTTCGTGCCCGGAGCGACGGGTTGAGATCCCTTGCGCGGCGATGGAATTGGTCCTGCGACCCGGGGTGCCAGCGGGCGCTGACCGAGTGCTACGTCAGTGCCACGAGTTTCGGCCGGTTCGGCTTGTCGGGTCGACCAGGCGGGCGGTGACCTCGCCCAGCGCGCCGACTTTGACCTTGATCAACTGACGGGCGTGCGCGGCGAACGCCGGCAAGGACCCGCCGACGTCGTTCGTCGCCCGGCGGCCGATCAGGCGGAACGGTCGCCTCGATGGAATCGCGACGAACGCTGTTGTGGTGCCGCGCAACACAACAGCGGCGGGACTGCTCCGAGTCAGACTCTCGAGGCACTCCATCAGACGCTGTTCGCGCTCGTCGCCGGACAGCGCCGTCGTCCGACCTGCGGTGGCCGACGAGAGCAAACGGACAACTCCGCCCAACTCCACGTCCATCCCCTCGGCGGATACCAGGGTTGTGAGGTGCTCGGCTACTTCCTGTGAGGTCATCAATCCGTCCCAAATCTGCTCGCATGTTTCTCGGAATTCTCGTGAGGCTCCTCGCGCGGACGCCGCCGGCTTCACGGCGCCTGCGGGGTCTCGAAACACTCGATCGGTACAGCGGCACGACATGGCGGGCCAGCAGCCGCCGATAGATGATAGACACAGCATGTGGCAACCGTCTCGCAATTTGACATGATCTGAATCCTCTAAATAACACGGGACACACACGCCGCTCAGACCATGTCAGATGCGAGGCCGCAGAACATCGGCACGACCTCCCCTCGACAGTGGCGTGAGATCGATTCGGCGGCAAAGTGTTCGCTAACAAGGCCGTTGCGGTGCCGCAGGCCGCCTGGCGGTGCCGTTCAGGGCGACTGAAGACCAGACCAAACGGGCATACTTGCTCAGATTTAGTGCGACCCTTTCCGGTAAATACAGGACGCGAGTCGCCGTGAGGGCTAGAGTGACCCGCTAGGTGTACGACGACCGTCGGCGCCGGGCTGCGGGGTTCCGGCGATTCGACATGGTTGTGGTTCGGTGTATCGGCGCGGTGGATCCGATACGTGCCATCGCGCACAGGCCTGAGGGCGGCACCGTTCAAGCGGGCTCATTGAGCTTCAATACGACGAAGGTCCGGGGTCGGGGTGGCGACCGCCGGGTAACTCGCTGCGGTGGGGCGGCGACCGACTCTTCCATGGGCTCAACAGTTTTCGCATGGCCGACACAGCCCTTTTGGTCCGGTTCGTCACGTTGAGGGGTTTTCGACGCAACAGTCGTGAACGCGTGGCGGCCGGTCATCAGCGGCTATATCCGCCACCCCGTCGTCGATACGCGTCACCCGAATTGATACACCCCACAATGCCGGCCGCGATCGGCCCTGTTCCGGAAAGGTGCTTGACGAATGCTGACTTCCCTCAAACGACTCACTCTCAAGGACGGCAGATCGGTGACCTGCACGAGCCCCGCCGAAGCCCGGATGCTCTGGGACGAGATGTCGACGCAGGGGTACTACCGACGGGCGGCCGCTCAACTGCACCCGGACGACATCGTGCTCGATATCGGTGCGAACATCGGTCTCAGCGCAATAGCCTTCGCGGACACCTGTCCCGGGGTCCGCGTCATCGCCGTCGAGCCCGCTCCACTGACATTCGAGTGCTTGCGCCGCAACATGGTTGCGCACGTCCCCGACGGCATCGCGGTCGAAATCGGGGTCGGCGCAGCGAAGGGCACCGCACAGTTCACCTGGTACCCACGAGCGTCAGCGAACTACAGCCTGTACGCAGACCGTCGTGACAACCAGTCGACGACGATCTTCCTGCAGAATTGCGGCCTCGATCAGAAGGCGATCGCTCTCGTCACGAACGACCCGCATGACGGGGAACAGATCGACGTGGAGGTCACTACCGTGTCGGCCCTACTGGCGGACCAGGCACCGGCAGGCGAAATCGGTTTGGTCAAAATCGATGTCGAGCGAGCGGAACTGGATGTCGTCCGCGGCATCGCCGAATCGGACTGGGCTCGGATGCGAACCGTCGTCGCCGAAGTCCACGACTGCGGCGATCGCCTGGCACAGTTCTGCGCGCTGTTGCGCTCCCATGGTTTGGCTACGGAGGTACGTCAGGACGCCTTCCTGCGCGGGACGGAGCTCTACGAGGTCTTCGCCTTTCGGCCACCAACCTGGTGACGGAGTGACGAGCTGTCCGGGTCTGCCGTTGGCCGCGCATGCTCGGAATCCTCCGCTCTGCAATGGATCTTCCTGAGCATCGGCGGGTCCTGACCACTGTCGATCGGGACGGCGGAAGGGTGGTACGGTCCCCGAACCCGGTGAGCAAATGTCCGTTATGTTCGATTTGTGAATATTGAAGTGACTCCCTTGCCCGGCATCGGCATACGGAAGGAGTTCGAGCTGTGCGGATCGCGTCGCCGCGTCGGCGTGATCGACCCCAAGGACGGATCCATCGATCTGCTCATCGGCCGCGTCGGCAATCCCGATGCCTCGGAACAGATTCCGATGAGCGGCCCCGAGGCCGCGGTGCTCGCCAACCTCCTGGGGGCACCGCAGCTGATGGCCCAGCTCGACGACGAACACCGGGAATTGACCGGTCTGGCGACCCGGCAGCTGCCATTACGTGCCGGATCCCCGTATGACGGACGTCCACTCGGTGATACACAGATGCGGACTCGCACGACTACCTCCATCGTCGCTGTCATGCGCGCTGGGCACGTGCTGCCCTCTCCCAGCCCCGATTTCGTGCTGACCGCCGGTGACATGCTCGTCGTGGTCGGCACGGTCGACGGACTCACCGCGGCCGGCCGGATCCTGACGGACGGCTGAGGACTGATGGCACACCAAACAGCCCTGTCCCTGATTCAACTCGGCGCGGTCTTCTTCGGACTCGGCCTGCTCGGCCGCCTGGCCGGCCGGATCGGCATGTCGCCGATCCCGCTCTACCTGGTGGGCGGTCTGGTGTTCGGCACCGGCGGTCTCATCGAACTTCATCATGTCGACGAATTCATCGAACTCGCCAGCGAGATCGGTGTCATCCTGCTGTTGCTGCTGCTCGGTCTCGAGTACACCGCCTCCGAACTGGTGACCGGACTGCGCAGTTCGTGGGCGGCGGGTCTGGTCGACATCGCGCTCAACGTCACCCCCGGCGTCGCGGTGGCGTTACTGCTGGGCTGGGGCGTCACCGGCGCCATTGCCATGGCCGGTGTCACCTACATTTCCTCCTCGGGCATCGTGGCGAAGGTGCTCAACGACCTGGGTCGAGTCGGGAACCGCGAAACCCCCACCATCCTTTCGATTCTCGTGTTCGAGGACCTCGTCATGGCCGGCTACCTACCGGTGCTGACCGCGGTGCTGGCGGGGGTGGGTTTCGTAACAGGATTGCAGACGGTCGGCATCGCGCTGGCCGCGGTCACCCTGGTGCTCGTCGTGGCCTTACGCTTCGGCCGCTACGTGTCGCTGATCGTCGACAGCAGTGATCGGGAGATCTTCCTGCTCACGTTGCTGGGCTCGGCGCTGCTGGTCGCGGGATTCGCCTCCGCGTTGCAGGTTTCGGCGGCGGTCGGTGCGTTCCTGCTCGGCATCGCCATCTCCGATTCCACCGCCCATAACGCCACCAAGCTCCTGGAACCGATCCGGGACCTGTTCGCGGCGTTGTTCTTCGTGCTGTTCGGGCTGAGTACCGATCCGGCGAGCATTCCGCCGGTGCTGGGTTGGGCAGTGCTGCTGGCGGTGGTCACGGCGGCCACCAAGATCGCCACCGGCTGGTGGGCCGCCGGGCGGGCCGGGGCTTCCCGCTACGGACGTGCTCGCGCTGGATCCGCGCTCGTGGCCCACGGTGAATTCTCCATCGTCATCGCCGGTCTCGCCGTGGCCGCGGGTGCCGCACCACCCGAGTTCGCGGCACTGGCGACGACCTATGTGCTGTTGATGGCCATTCTCGGTCCGGTCGCCGCCCGCGGGCTCGAACCGATTCTGCGGAGCGTCGATCGGCTACAAGTACGCGCGGCCTGACAACGGGCTCGCACCGGCGATCACCGCTGGAGTGTTTCCGTGAGAGCGGGTCGAGCTCAGCCCGCGGGGGAGGAGCGAGCTCGACCGACCCCGCACCGCGACGTGGCGGCACGGTCCACCCGTTCGCTGGAATACGCCCGAGGCGGGAGCTGTGAGTGTGGTGTGAGTGACGGGTGCGTTCGTTTGCACTGCTACCGATCGTGGTAAACAGTCCGCTGTCCACTTTCCGTCCGCCCTGCATCAGCCGACACGTTCGCTGCATTGCAGGACCTTTGCTGTCAGGGGTAGCCGATGAGGTTGTCGACTCGCGTCCGCGAGGAGAACCAAGACGCGCCACGTCGAACGGCGGGCGCGGAGTACCGGCTGGACCTGGACGGATTGCGTGGACTGGCGGTGGCGCTGGTCGTGATGTTCCACATCTGGATGGGCCGCGTGTCCGGCGGCGTCGATGTCTTCCTGGTGCTGTCGGGCTTCTTCTTCACCGGGATGCTGATACGTCGAGCCGAATCGACCGGGTCGGTCGACGTGGTCGCCATGGTGCGACGCACGCTCGCGCGGCTGCTCCCGGCAATGGTCGCGGTACTGGCCGCGGTGGTTGTCGCCGCGTTCTACATCAGCCCGTACACACGGTGGTCCGACATCGCCACCCAGACGATGGCTTCGATGTTCTACTACCAGAATTGGCAGTTGGCGCGGTCGTGGTCGAACTACCTGGCCGCAGACCCGAGCGTGAGTCCACTGCAACATTTGTGGTCGATGTCGGTGCAAGGCCAGTACTACCTGCTCGCCATCACGGTCGTGGCCGGCGCGGCCTGGGCGCTGTCCCGTCGCGCGGGCACCGCCCGTTTGCTGCGCCCCGTGCTGCTGACCGTCATCATCTCTGTTGGTGTCGCATCTTTCGCGTACGCCGTGCACGGTGCCGCCACGCATCAAGGCTGGAACTACTACGACAGTTTCGCGCGGTTGTGGGAGCTGCTGGCCGGTGCGGCGTGCGTGATCGTGGCCCCGATGATCTCGCCGCCGCGGCCGGTGCGGTGGCTGCTGGCGATAGCCGGCGTGGCCGGGGTACTGGCTTGTGGAATGGTCCTCGACGGCGCCGATCTGTTCCCGGGCCCAGCCGCCTTGCTTCCGGTCGGAGCGACCATCGCGGTGATCGCCAGCGGCGCCAACACCGAGCCCGCGTCGCGGCCCCTGCCCAACAGGCTGCTCGGCACTCCGCCGGCGGTTCGACTGGGAGAGCTGGCCTACGCGCTGTATCTGTGGCATTGGCCGCTCCTGATCTTCCTTCTCGTCGAAACCGGCCGCCCGCGGGCGGGATTCACCGACGGTGTGTTGATCATCAGCGCTTCGCTCGTACTCGCCTGGATGACCCACCGATGGATCGAGCAGCCGCTGCGTTCGGGGACACGGACCCCGACCCCGGCCGTGCCCACCAGATATCGGCGGGCCGCATGGTCGATGATCGCGGTGGCCGGCGTATCGGTGATCGGGGTGACCTCGGCCTGGCATTTCGTCATACGCACCCAATCCACATCGGCCGTCAGTGCATTCGCCTTGGATCCTGCGATCTACCCCGGCGCTGAGGCATTGGTCAGCGGTGCATCCGCACCACTCGCGAAGATGCGGCCCACCGTCCTGGAAGCGCCCTCGGAATTGCCGCCGCCCACCCTCGATGGCTGTATCGCGGACTGGAACACCCGCGACGTTGTGACTTGCACCTACGGAGACACCACCGCGGAGCGCACGCTGGCGGTGGTGGGTAGTTCACACGCCGAGCACTGGCTGCCCGCCCTGCAGATTCTCGCCGCCGAGAACGACTTCCGGATCGTCGTCTACTTGAAGATGGGCTGTCCGCTCACTGTCGCCGCCGACCCGATGTACAAGGGCCAGCCCAATCCGGACTGCCGAGACTGGTCCCGTGAGGTGATCGACCGTCTCGGTGCCGACCGCCCGGACTGGGTGTTCACCACTGGCACCCGGCCCGTGGACGACGGTGGTGACGAAACGCCCCAGGACTACCTGGATGTGTGGTCTCAACTGTCCGCCCGCAATCTCAATGTCATCGCCGTTCGCGACACCCCGTGGTTGCGGCGCAATGGGATTCGCTACAGCGGGATCGACTGTTTGAGCAAAGGCGGCGACCGGCTCAGCTGCGGCATGAAACGCGACCACGCCCTCAATCCGGTCGACCCGGCTCTCGAGCCCGCGGCGGCCTACCCCAACGTGTTCCCGATCGACCTCACCGATGCGGTTTGCGAACCTGATATCTGCCCCGTGGTCGAGGGCAATATCCTCATCTACCACGACGAGCATCATTTCACCGCCAGCTATTCCCGCTCCCTGGCCCCAGCACTCGGCCGGGAACTCCAGCCGATCCTGGGATGGTGGTGACCGGCCTACCGCTGGCTCCAATTCGCCCAAACACCAACAACTTCCACCACCCAGCCAGCCCACCACAATACGTCACAGTGACGTATTGATGGGATCCCGCGAGCCCGGGGGAGCGGCCCCCAGGAGGTCACCGAACCCAAACCTGGGGCCACATCCAGCCAATCCATGCCGAACAGGAAATTTTCCACCAAATGGCATGTGGGCCAGAAATATTCATCCGAGCCGATTTACACCCTGCGCGGCGCCAGCGTTTCGCGCAGGGAAGTACGCGCACACAAAGCGCCGCCAACCCGAGCCGACATCGCCACATGCACACGAACACGCAACGCACACAACATCTTTCAAGATCAACACCGCCGCCGTAAGCGCGCCGATAATCAACACTATGTCAAGTAACGGCGCGCTGGGACTTCCCCGCTAAAACGGCGTGATCGCGCGGACGACGAGCATGCGCTGGGGGCTCGGGCAGATCAGGTTGTCCCAGGGCAGGGACAGGGATTCGGTGTTGTCGGGCGGGTAGACGCGCAGGGTGTTGGTGCGCAGGGCGGCGCAGTCGTTGACCTGCTTGGGATAGCTGATGAATTCGAACTGAGCGGCGCCGCCACTGGCGGCAAGGGTGACCAAGGCGGGCGTCGGAGCCTGGGGGCCCTTATCTCGTTCGGCGGGCTCGCCGACCGGGTCGCCCTGGGGGCCGTTGGTTTGGGAGACCCCGGGGAAGCCTTCGAGGGTGCAGGGGGTGGAGCTCTTGTTGATGAACTTCAGGAACCAGGTTCCGCCGATCTGGCCGCCGTGGCCTTTGTCCAGGATCAGCTGGGACGTTGTGCATTTCGCGGTGCCGGTGGGGGCCGTCG